>JALYXC010000614.1 GCA_030947315.1 Verrucomicrobiota bacterium
CGTCGGCATTTATTTGGGCGACAAAACTTTTATTCACGCGTCGGGCATGGTGAAAGTCAACAGTCTGGATCCCGCCTCTCCATTGCTCGACGCCCGCCGCTTGAAAATGCTGGTGCGCGCCCGCCGCTTTCTGCCGGATTTATAAGGTGAACAAAAATTCCCAAAGCGTCGTGACGGCCAACGGGCAGGAAATACCCGCGTTTTTTCCCTGTTCCCTTGAAGAATTTTTGGTCGCGCAAAATCTTCTTCCGCGCAGCGTCGTCATTGAGCATAACGGCCAGGCGGTGGCGCCCTCGGAATTTTCCCAACGTCCACTCGCGCCGGGCGATAAATTGGAAATCGTTAGAATTGTTGCGGGCGGTTGAATCGCCAAACCAAATATTTTATATTAACGTCCGATTCGTCAACAATCTAAATCCCGCTTGACCGAAAAAGAACGACAAATAAAAGAGGCATGGCCGGATCCGCCAGCAAATCGTACAAAAAAAATCTAAAGAAAATTTTAGATGATAAAAAATAATAAACGACCTCGTCGGGAGGAGGTCACAATAGATGAGATTCTTCGCGACTTAGAAGAGACGGAGGCAGAAGGATACATTCCTGTTTGTATCAGCATGTGTCGAACCGCCATGAAACAAACAACTTCCAAGGACATTAATAATTATTTTAAAGTTCGTTTTAAATTAGCAAACTACTTGGTAAATCACATGTCGGACCCACCGGATGCTTGTGACATAGAAGAGGCAATTCGTATTTTAAAGAATCTCGAAAGGAATTTACCCGCTCACGCGAAGAAGAAGAGGGCCGACTGCCGAAAATTTCTTGGTTTCATCTATCAGAATCGCGAACAAGGAAATAAACAAAGAAATTTGAAGGAAGCATTAAAATGGTACACTCTCGCTTTAAGGGGATTCACAAAGTTTACCGACCCGCAGAATTGGGCGGTCGTATCTGTTGCATTGGCGGAAGTGTACGAAAATCTGAAAGCATCTGATCGGCAGCGTAATTTAGACAAGGCGATTCAACTCTTGAGCAATGCGCTCAACGTATACACAATCGAAAGCTTTCCAGAGGAGAATAGTATTTACAGTTTGAGCATGGAGAAACTTAAAATAAAACGTCAGGAAGTATGAAAAAAGTATTGATTATTATTTTTATCGGTATTTTTCTGACATTGCTTCTGCTTTTTTTTCGATTCCCCCAAAAATCTTCGGATGTCCATGTCACACAAAAAAATGCGCTTACCTCAAAAAAAGAAAACGCAGTTAAAGCTTTTCCGCTGGATAATCCGACTTCGGTCAAAACCGAAGTAGCGGCGCTGCGGGCGGCCGTGGCGGCGCGAGATCGAGAAGCTCTCGACCGCGCTAAAATTTCATTGATCAGCTTTATTAATGCTCATCCCGGTTTGGTGGATGACTATGTTGCGGTTCTGCAATCAGAACAGAACGAGCATGTGTTGCGCGCTTTTGCTTTAGCTCTGGCCGAAACGGAAGTGGGGTTGTTGGCCAATGACAAAATTATTAGCGCGGCCATCCAATTGGCCAAAGATTCCTCCTTCGAACAACGTCAGCATATCATGCTCAATCTGATGGCGAAATTTCCCGAAATGCGGGATAATGTTTTTCAAACGGTGCTGGAACTCTCACAACACGATCCCAATTCCCAAGTGAAAACCAGCGCGGTGGTGGTGCTCGCGGATTGGATGGAACGGTTTCCTGATAAAAAAGAAAGTCTGCTGGAACACGTCGGACAAATCTTCAAAACGGCCGCGGATGAAGATGTTCGTGTTTTTACTTATCAAATTCTCGCGTTGCATTCAGAACAGTTGCCGCGCGAACTGCAAACTGCGCTGGTCGAACGGCTCAAGACGGAACCGGATTCTTTCAATGCCAATCTCCTCGCCACCGCTCTGGCCGCCGCGCCGGAGGACCTTCGCCAAAAAGCACTGGCTCATCTTCAAACTGATTTTGAGAAGGAAACTAATTTGGAAAAAAAGCGCAATCAGTTGGCCCAAATCGTTTGCCTCGCAAAAAAGGAATCAGGTCCGCTCTTGGAAAAAATTTCTGCCGGAGATTCTTTACTAGCGCAGGATGCGCGGGATTATCTCGCTCTTCTTTCCGCCGGAAAGATTAAACCCGAAGCGCTTTTCCAACAGAAAGCAATCCGTGATGCCAATCGCCAGGCCGGCAGTGAACCCCATCGGGATTAGAAGTGACAGTGACTCAATGAAAATCCATGGATCACCCAACGAAAGGCTCGTATCAGTCGTGCAGCGCAAATTATTTCATAAATATTTTTTATAAAATGATTTTTGCGAATTATTCTTGAGCGAAAATAAAAACGGAATACTTTGTCGCATGTCAAAAATTAAACATATCGCCTTGTTAAAATTCAAAGAAGGCACGACCCCGGAACAACTCGATGCGCTTTTTGGTTCCATTTTGGATTTGAGTGAAAATATTGACGGGCTGGAAGATTATGTTTCCGGCCCCAATTCCAGTCCGGAAAATCTTGATCAAGGTTACACTCATGGATTCATTATGACTTTTCGCGATACCGCCGCGCGCGATGCTTATTTGGTTCATCCTGAACATGAACAATTCAAACAGACTTATATCGGCTTGGTGGAATCAGTGGCGATTGTGGATTTTGAAGTTTAGCTGCAGCATGACAAATGAGGAAGGCATTCCGAAATCGGATGGGTTAAAAAAAATATTCCTGGCGGCTTTTGCCGTGGCGCTGGTTCTTTATCTGGTTAGTTTTAGCTGGATTCAATATCAGCGGGAATATAAAGGTCCCTGGCAGATCACGTTTTCAACCGACCATACCGGAACTCCTTTTCTTTTGATTTCGCAACCTGCCTTAAAAATTTCCCGTCAGAAAATTATTTTTGCGGACCGCCAATTGGCGCAAACAAGCCTCGCGCAAAATATTTCCTTCGGACAACCCACCGCGAATTCTCCGTTTGGCGAAATCGTTTTTCAAGATCCGACATTTCTTCCCGGCACGATTACTTTTAACTTTTGGAATCACGAAGTGGAACTCATGCCGCGCGCTCTGGTGATTGATAAAAAAGAAATTCTCTGGAATTCAGCGCCGACTATTACGGTGAACGGTCCCGGGAAATTCGAGCGCAAGCCCGTGAAAAAACCGTTTATTTTGTGAGCGCATGACCCTGTTGCTTCAGATTTTATTTATAAATCAAAAACGGCTCGCGTCGTTTTTTGAACTCTTCCAAATCTTTGGCGTAAAGTTTTTTAATTTCTTCCAGCGGCTTATCTTCTCGGATTGCTTTCAAAATAGTTTGATTGAGCAACAGCCGATCCATTTTCTTGAGGCCGAATTGTTCCGGATACCAGCGATGCAAAATTTTGGCGATACTGATTCCGATTTCCACCACGTCGCATTCGTCCCGGTCCGTTAAAATAATATTCACTCCGGCGCACGATTGATTTTTGAAAACGCTATCGTTCGGAGTAAAACGAATCGGCACAAAACGAACCCCTTTCAAATGAATCTGGTTCAATTCAAACGCCAGTTTTAAATCATGAATGTACGGCGCGCCGACCACTTCAAAAGGCGTATCAGTGCCGCGTCCGACGGAAACCGCCGTCGTTTCCAAAACTCCCACGCCCGCGTAAAGCATGGCTTGAGTGAGGCTGCGCATGTTGGGCGAAAGATTGCTCCACGGCAGCGCAGTTTCATCAAACCACAGCGCGCGTTCCCAGCCTTCCAGCGGAATCACGGTTAAATCAGTTTTAAATTTGCGTTCCGCTTTGAACATTTGCGCGAGTTCGCCCACCGTCATTCCGTAACGCAAAGGCATCGGATGAAATCCGACAAAACTGGTTTTGCCCGTCAACATCGGGCCCTCCAGGGAATCGCCATTGATCGGATTCACGCGGTCGAGCACAAAGTATTTCAAGCCTTGTTTACCCGCCGCTTCCATCGCCAAACCCATTGTGGAAATGTAAGTATAAAATCGGCAGCCGACGTCTTGAATATCGAAAACAAGCGCATCCAGTCCGCGCATTTGTTGAGCCGTCGGCGCGCGATTTTTTCCGTAGAGACTGTAAATCGGCAGGCCGGTGCGTTCATCCACACTATCGGCGACCAATTCATCGAGCATTCCATACAGTCCATGTTCCGGCGCAAAAAGCGCTTTGAGTTCCACGTCCGGCGCGTTCATTAACAAATCAATCGTCGGATAACGTTGCCGATTTTTTCCCGTGTGATTGGTAATGAGGCCAATGCGCATTCCTTTGAGCGGCGCAAATTTTTGTTTCTCCAAAACGTCAATGCCATTGAGCACGCTTGGAACATCGTTGTTTAACTCTTCTTTGGTCGCGGCTTGTTTTTCGCTGATTTGCGGCGGCAACGCATTGGGCACAAAATTAAAATCGAAATCCGTGACTGCTTCCGCCGCCAACGTGGCGAGCGATTTGTAAAGATCGAGAACATTTCCCTGACCGTCAGGATGAACGCGATTGGAAAGAAAAATCCAAAACGTTTTTGAAAATGGATCAATCCAAAAAGCGTTGCCGGTAAAGCCGGTGTGACCAAAAGAACCAAGCGGAAAAAGTTCTCCGCGCGGACGGCTGAAACCCGAATCAATATCCCAGCCCAGCCCGCGCCGCGATGGAGAGTTGGGCGGAGTCTGCACGCTCGTCATCAGCTTGATGGTTTCCGGTTTGAAAATCCGCACGCCGTCCAATTCGCCCTGATTGAGAAACATTCGAGCATAACGAGCCAGATCCGCCGCCGTCGTAAAAATTCCAGCGTGTCCCGCCACGCCACCCATGTAACGCGCCGTCGGATCATGCACCACCCCGCGTAAAATTTCCCCGTCAGTTTTTTCCGTCGGCGCGATGCGCGACATTTTTTCCTTCGGCGGCAGATAACCGGTGTCCACCATTTTGAGCGGCTGATAAATTTCTTTGGCCACGAACTCATTTAATTTCAGGCCGCTGACGCGCTGCACAATTTCTCCAACGAGAAATAAATTGATGTCGCTATAAACAACTTTTTCGCCCGGTTTGTTTTGCAGTTTTTCGGCTGCCGCCATGCGAATAGCCGTCTCGGACCCGTGCCATTTGGTTTTTGTATCAATGTCCGGAGGCAAGCCGGAACTGTGCGTCAATAATTGTTTAACCGTAATGGTTTCTTTGCCATCGCCTTTGAATTCCGGAATGTAAGTCGAGACGCGCTCGTCCAATTTCACCTGGCCGCGCTCCACCAGAATCATAATCGCCGGAGTTCCAGCCAGGATTTTTGTCAGCGACGCTGCGTCGAAAATAGTGTCGCGCGTCATCTCCTCAAATTTCGGCTCGACCGCCCGATCTCCAAACGCCTTGT
>JALYXC010000624.1 GCA_030947315.1 Verrucomicrobiota bacterium
AAGTTTGCGGCAATCGCTGTCAAGGAAAGGAGCGCAAATGAAAACGCAACCGATTCACCAAATAAAAAAGGGACAGACATCATCTCTCGTTAACACCCTGCTTTAGCTGGGTGAATATGATGATTTAATGCGTTGGCCCGTTTTAACGGTTTTCTGGTTCGCACTGAAACCGTTGAAAACGGTTGAATTTTTTTGCGCGCACCCACACCCAGCTAAAGCAGGGTGTTAATGAGAGGAGAAAATTTCATCCACAACGTTGTTTTTCGATTTCGTTACGGCTGTTGCAAAATTTATTTCAATTTCGCCAACGCTTCTTTCACTGCGTTGAAGTTGGGCAAATCTTTCGGTGTCGCGGTTTGTTCGCTGTACTGCACGACGCCCTTTTTGTCGATGACGATGGCTGCGCGAGCGGCGGTGTCCCCTGCTCCGGCGAGCATTGGAAAAACCACGTCGTAATCTTTAATAACTTGTTTGTTCAAATCACTGGCGAGCGTGAAGCCGATTTTTTCCTGCTTGGCCCACGCTTCCTGCGCGAAGGGCGAATCCACGCTGATGCCGATGACTTCCGCATTCAAATCGGCGTATTGAGAAAGACCCGCCGTGATGTCGCACATTTCGCTGGTGCAAACTCCGGTAAAGGCGGCTGGAAAAAAAAGCAACACGGTATTTTTTTTGCCGAAATTATTGCTTAATTTAATGTCGCTCAGGCCGGTTGCATTTTTAGATTTCAACGTGAAGTCCGGCGCTTTGGTTCCAACTTTTATTGCCATAATTTTATTTTGTTAATTTTTTAGTTTTTAGTGCGGTCTTTTATATTCACCGAAAAGTGGAGTGTCAAACTGAGTTCCGATGTAGGGTTGAGCCTTTGGCTCATTGATCGAGGCGCAGCCTCGACTCTACATCCACCCTTCGTTGACACTCGCTTTTTCGCCGTCTAGCCTTTGGCGCAAATGTCACGATTGCCCTTTGAAGCTTTTCTGGCGCTCCGTTATTTGCGGCCGCGGCGCACGTTTGTTTCCGTTATCACCGTCATTTCCATCATTGGCGTCACGCTGGGCGTGGCTGTTTTAATTGTCGTCATCAGCGTCATGAGCGGTTTCGATCGCGAGTGGCGCGAAAAAATTCTCGGTTTCAACGCGCACATGAAAGTGATGAAAACCAGCGCGCACGGGGAAATTCCCATGAACGATTTTGCCGCAGTGATGAAAATAATTTCCAGCAATACAAAAGTGAAAGGGGTCTCGCCCTATATCAGAGGACAAGTGCTCGTAAAAAATCAGCCCGAAGAAGGCGTCAATCCAAAATATCTGGCGCCGGTTATTTTGGGAATTGATCCTGAAAGCATCGCGAGCGTGAGCGTGTTGCCGACGAATATTATTTCCGGAGAATTCAATGTGGAAGGAAATGGTTTGCTGGCGGGAAAAGATTTTGCGCGCGCGTTGGATTTGAAAGTGGGCGATCGCGTCGCGGTGTATTCGCCGGGTGAAATTCAAAAAATGGAAGAGGCGCTCGGCCAGACCAATGAATTTGTCAAGGTGGCCAGCGAATATGTTTTGCATGGGATTTTTGATGTCGGGTTCAGTGAATACAATTCGATGTTCGTCATCGTGTCTCTGGAAAACGCCCAGGAATTATGGAGTTTGGAAGAGTCCGTTCATGGATTGCAAATCACCTTGCACGATCCTTTTTTGGCGGAACAGGTGCGCGCGGAATTGATGCCGAAACTGGGAAAAGAATTTTTTATTGTGACTTGGCCGGAAGAAAGTCCGCAAATTTTTAGCGCGCTCAAAACCGAAAAGAACATGATGTTTTTTTTGCTCTTCTTCATCATGATTGTGGCTGGTTTCGGCATCGTTAATTGCCAGATTACTTTTGTTGTTCAAAAAACCCGCGAGATTGGAATTCTCAAAGCGCTCGGCGCCAATAACCGTCAGGTCCTCTGGCTTTTTCTAAGTCAAAGCGTGGTGGTGGGAATTCTCGGTGTCGGCCTGGGATTGGGTCTGGCGATTTTATCCCTGCATTATCGCAATGGATTTTTAAGTTTGATGAATCGCATGACGGGCTTCGAACTTTTGCCCGCTTCCATTTATCAAATTTATAATTTGCCCGCCGCGATTGAACCGCTGGAAGTTTTGATTATTTGTGGAACCGCGCTTTTTACCTGCGTGCTGGCGGGACTTTTTCCGGCGTGGAAAGCGAGCCGTTTGCAACCAGTGGAGGCCTTGCGCTATGAATAACGGCGAGAGGCCAGAGCCGAAAACCGAAGCGATTCTCGAAGCGCGGGAGTTGCATAAAGCTTACCAAATCGGCGCGCGCAATTTGGAAGTGCTGCGCGGTGTCAGTTTAAGAGTTCGCAGCGGAGAATTTCTGGCGATGCGCGGCGCATCGGGCGCGGGGAAAAGCACCTTGCTGCATCTGCTCGGCGGACTCGATTTGCCAAACGCCGGCGAGATTTTTTTTGCGGGGCAAAATTTAAAAACACTTTCCAATGGAGCCTTGACGCGATTGCGGAATGCGCGAATTGGTTTTATTTTTCAGGCCTACCATTTGCTGCCGGAATTGAGCGCGTTGGAAAATGTTTGTCTGCCCGCGCGCATGGCGCGAACTTCCTCCGATCAAACTGAAACCCGCGCTCGCGAATTACTCTCGCGAGTCGGTCTGGCCCAACGTCTGGAGCATCGGCCTTACGAACTTTCCGGCGGCGAACAACAACGCGTGGCGATTGCGCGCGCTCTCATCAACGAGCCTGATTTAATTCTCGCCGATGAACCGACCGGCAATCTCGATTCTCATACCGGCGATGAAATTATTGATTTACTTTGCGCCCTGCATCAGGAGCGTCAAACCACTCTGGTCATCGCGACGCACGATTCGGAAGTGGCCGCGCGCGCTCCACGCACCATTGAATTGTTCGATGGCGAAATCAAAAAAAACGGATGATGTGTTGTATTATCGCCGGAACGATCGCGCGGGCGTTGGCCAATAGTCATCTGATTTTTTGCGCCTGGATTAAATTATATTTGGGGAATTTTACCGAATGCTAAAATGAGTTATCAAAGAGCAAAGGTGATTTAATGAAAATCGTAGGAACCGCTGCCGATTAAATTTTCATGCGCAAGCCGCTCGATTTTTTGCGCTTGAATTAAAATTACATTCTCGGAATTCTGCAGCCGGCCTTCAATTAACAGAAAAGATTCTTCGGTAATCACCAGCCGCAATTCCTCAAAAAGTTTTGGAGCAACGATGGCATTGCTCATTCCTGTTTCATCTTCCAGCGTAATGAAAACAAAACCTTTGGCCGTTCCAGGGCGCTGGCGGCAAATCACATTCCCCGCGATACGAATTATCTCGCCCGTTTTTGCTTTCGGCAAATCAATCGCGCGCCAGATATTTTGCGTTTCCAAATTTTTTCGCAGCAACGCCATGGGATGCGGACCGGTCGTTAAATTCATGCCGCCAAAATCGGCGCGAAGGCGTTCGGGCAAAGTCATTGGCGCGAGCGGAGAATTTTCCTCGTCCACGCTTTTCGTCGAGACGCCGAAAAGGACCCGCGAGACGCGGGTGCTACCCATCGAAAACAAATCATCCTGAGGAATTTCTTTTTCGACTTCCCATAGCGCCTTGCGACGATGCTTTGCCAAATAATTCAGCGCTCCAATTTCTGCGAGCGTTCGGAGTTCATCTTTGTTAAAGCGAGTTCTCAATTTAAAATCATGGATCGAAACAAACGGTTTTTTAGCGCGCTGCTCCAACATTTCCAAGACGCGTTCACGATTTACGCCGCGCACCATGCAAAATCCGAGGCGAATGGATTCGTCTTTTTCAATCGCGCAATTCCACTCGGATTTCTCCATGCAAACCGGACGAAATTTCAACCCGTGCCGTTTTCCATCTTTGACAATTGTTGCCGACGAATAAAATCCCATCGGCTGATTATTCAAAAGGCTCGCGTAAAATTCCGGCGCGCGATGGGCTTTCAAATAAGCCGTGGCATACGCCAGATGCGCGAAACTGATGGCGTGGGATTCTGGAAAACCGTAAAGCGCAAATGAAGTCACCGCCTGGGAAACTTCCTCGACAACTTTTTGCTCGTACCCTTTTCGTTTCAGCGCGTCACGCAGTTTTTTTTCGACCTTCTGCATTTTTTCCTGCGAACGATGAAAGCTCAAGGCGCGCCGCAATTCCTCCGCTTCCGTCGCGGTGAAATCAGTCATCACCATCGCCATTTCGAGCATCTGTTCCTGGAACAATGGAACGCCAAGCGTCCGTTCCAAAACGCGTTTTAAATCTGGATGATAATAAATAATTTCTTCTTTTCCGGCGCGCCGTTTCAAATACGGATGCATCAAATTCCCTTGAATCGGGCCGGGCCGAATAATTGCAACTTCGATCACCAAATCATAAAAAACTTTCGGCTTCATGCGCGGCAACGTCGCCATTTGCGCCCGGCTTTCAATTTGAAAAACGCCGATCGTATCCGCAGCCCGAATCATCTCAAAAGTTTTTTCGTCATTTTCAGGAAGCTGCGTGAGGTCAATAAAATTTCCGCGTTGGCGCGTCAGTTCAATCGCATCTTGAATCACCGACATCATGCCGAGTCCGAGAAAATCCACTTTGATAATTCCCAGTTGCTCGCAGTCATCTTTGTCCCATTGCGCGACGACGCGGCCCGGCATCGAAGCATTTTCCAGCGGCATAATTGAATCGAGTTTTCCCTGGGAAATAATCATGCCGCCGGAATGTTGGCCGAGATGTCGCGGCAACGAATGCATCCGTTGATAAAGAGCCGTGAAAGCCAATGCGCGCGGATGTTCGCGAGGCAAACCAGCTTTTTGAATTTGCGAACTCAAATCGAGCGTGTGCGGAAAATCTCCATTCGCAAAAAGATTTGAAAAACGATCCAAAACGTCATTGGAAATGTTTAACGCTTTTCCAATTTCCCGCGCGGCGCTGCGTCCTCGATACGTGATAACATTGGCCGTCATGGCCGCGCCGCATTTTCCGTAACGTTTATAAACTTCCTGAATCACGCGTTCGCGCCGGTCGCCGCTCGGCAAGTCAATATCAATATCTGGCCAGGAATTTTTTCGGCCTTCACTGAGAAAACGTTCGAAGAGCGTGTGAAATTTCAGGGGATCAACATTCGTGATACCAAGGCAAAAACAGACTGAACTGTTCGCCGCGCTGCCGCGTCCTTGCGCCATGATGTTTTGTTCCCGGCAAAATTCAACCATGTCCGAGACAATTAAAAAATAGCCGGTCACGCCAAGCTTTTGAATCAGCGCAAGTTCATTATTTATTTGCTGAAAAACTTTTTGCGGAATTTCGCCCCCATAACGTTTGCGCGCGCCGGCCAAAGTTTGTTCGCGCAAAAAAGAATTGGCATCGTGTCCAACAGGAACCGGATATTTCGGAAATTCGTAG
This sequence comes from Verrucomicrobiota bacterium, assembly GCA_030947315.1. Classification (GTDB taxonomy): domain Bacteria; phylum Verrucomicrobiota; class Verrucomicrobiia; order Limisphaerales; family CANJXF01; genus JALYXC01. The sequence continues at coordinate 5,425 of JALYXC010000624.1, forward strand.
CCGAGATTGTCGAGGGAGAATTGAAGCCGTTCCGCCAGACGCGAAGTGTTTTCAATGGCTTCGGGCAAATCACGAAAAAGTTCGCGCATCTGTTTTTCATTTTTTAAAAAACGCTCGCTGTTTTGCGCGAGCAATTTTCCGGCGGCGTCGAGATGCGTGTGATTTCGGATGCAGGTGAAAACATCGAGAATCTGGCGGCCCGCTGGCGTGGCGTGAAGAACACCATTCGTGGCAAGCAAGGGAAGAGAAAAACTTTTCGCGAGTTCAATTAGATTTTTATTTACGCGTTCTTCGCCGCGAATGTAGTGGCGTTGAATTTCCACAAAAACATTTTTGCGACCAAACGTTTGCAGGAGTCGTTCTAAAATTGCAGGAGCCGATGTGAGGAGGCTTTGATTATTTTCAAAATGAGACTCGTCATCTCGTCTCCTCCAAAGCGTCTTGGCAAGCGGACCTTCTTCATCGCCGGTCAACGCCACCAAACCTTCGGAAAAGTCGGGCAATTCATCCCAGGCGATTTTGCTTTTTCCTTTTTCACTTCGCAAATGGGCGCGACTCAAAATCCGGCAAAGATTTTGATAACCGGTTTTGCTTTCCACGAGCACGGGAAGAATTGAACTGTCTTCCAGCGTCAGTTCTGCGCCGACAATGGGCCGGATTTTTTGTTCCGTGGCCGCCTGAAAAAATCTGGGCGCGCCGTAAACGCCGTCGCGATCGCAAATGGCCATCGCCGGAAGTTCCAATTGCGCCGCCACTTCCGCGAGTTGCTCTGGCTGCGACGCGCCGCGCAAAAAACTGAATGCACTGCGGGCATGAAGTTCGACGTAGCTCATCAATCGTAAACTCCTTCGAGAAACCAATTTTTGTCTTCGCGATAAATTCGATAAAGCGAACCGTTTCGCATTTGGACGTCCCACTCATCGCGATTCCAAAGTTTTTCCTGTTCCCACCAATCACCCGAAGCGCGCCACGGGCCGGAAGTTTTTTCAATCGCGCTGTTTAATTTTAACGAACTGAGGAACGCCGGTTTTTTATTTTTCGTTTCCACGTCAGCATGAAAAGGGGGGCGAAAACGGCGCAAATTTAAACCGACGTTTTGAGTTTGGAATTTTGAATTTTGAGTGGAAAGAGTTTCAAAACAGGGCCGACGCATTTGAAAAGCGTCGGGACGAAATGAATTTTCCAAAACGGGCGCCCCGATATTTTTCGCGCCGCACAAAGCGCTTAAACGAGCGAGCGTTTCGGAAAATTGATTGGGATCCCGCAACGCAGCTTCAAATAAACCGAATTGATGATTTTCGCCACGGCACGGTTTGGCGGAAAGTTGGAGCGCAACAATCGGCGAATCGGTCCGCACCGTTTCCAGATGTGTGTGCAGCATGCGAAAGAGAATTTCCACGTTGGCCGTGGGCGACGGGATTTTGAAAAGCGAATCCTCTTTTTCGCCGGAGGAAAGGTTCAGGCGCAGCTCCAAATCCGAGATGGAAAAATACCGCAAGCTGAGGCGGTGGCAAAGTTGTTCGACGAAACGGCGCAAAACAAACAAGAGCGGCTGGAGCGTTTCGATTTCATTTTCGAACTCCATCGTTTCGAAAAAGTTCTCGGAAGGGGTCATCAAATTAAGCGGGCGAATTTGCTCGACGGAAGCGCGCTCAAATAATTCCAAACCATCAGGACCGAGTCGTTCGGCGATTTTATCGCGGCCTAAAATGATGAAAGCGCCCACTGTATGAATTCCCCAGCGTTGCAAAATATTTAAAATGTGCGGCGCCGGTTCAAGGCTTTCAATCGGCAGCGCGGAAATAAAATCAATCGCGTTTTCGACCAATAAAAACGGACTTGCGCAGCGCGCGGCGTACCATGCGAGATGGGGAGTTTGCGCGCCGCCAATCCGGGCGCGGAGATTTACTTTCGCCAAAGCAGCGAGGACTTTTTCGCTCCAAAGCGTGGCGGATATGTCGTCAAAAGAAATTTTTATTCCTTGCAAATCCAGAGTGCAAACGCCATCAGCAGTTACTTCGATGCGCGGGGAAAAATTGTAGGCAGTTTGCAGAAAAATTTCGGTGGCAATCTTTTCCTGCGAAGGCGAACGAGATTTTATGAGAACATTTTTACAGCGCGCCAGAGCTTGCGTGGAAGTCAGTCCTTCGCAAATGCCGGCATCGCGAGCGGTTTGCGTCATCTGAAAAACGGTTGCCTGGCGTTCGCGTTCATCAATCAAAGCGACCGGGCGTGAAAATAATTCCATTTCATTGCGAAGAACGGCTTGCAGCGAAAAATTTGGAATATAAATAACAGCGAACATTTAACCGGCCTCCGCGACGCGTTCATCGCGGCTGACGTGCAGACGATGATGCGCAATTTCAAATTTTAATTTTCCCAAAAGTGCAGCGGTGGATTTTTCCAACGCATCCAATTCAAATCGAGCGTGTAAATTCAAACGCACCTGCGCGCTTCCTACGATGGGTTGCGGTGAAATGACCAAAAAAATTGTGGAACTAACCTCGACGATTCTTTGCAATCGAAACCAAATGGATGAAGAAATTTTCCGCAGTTGATTAGTCGGAGCGAGTTGCAGGTCGAGCAGAACCAGCGGCAAGTTCCGATCGCGTAAAATTAAGTCTGCGGCTTTCAGCGCCTGCGCCGCGCTTTTGCATCGCACCCAGAGCAGTCGCGCCAAAGTTTCATCCGAAAAAAACGCTGGATCGAAAGAATCCTGTCCATCAATCAGCGCGAGAATCTGGTTATTCTGCGCGGCGTAATTCAACAGCGAAGAAATAAAAAGCGCGCTGCCCGAACTGTTTTTTTCCGTTACCAATTCTGTGATGGCGCCTTTGGGCAAACCGCCTTGCAGCAACTCATCCACCTGCGCCAGACCGGTCGGCCCGCAAGCGCGTTCTGTCGCCAGCGACGCCTCGGAAACAATACGCAGATTCGGGAATTGTTCCGCGAGTCGCTGCCGTAACTCGATAATTTTTTCGGAAGAAACAGACATCTTTTTGGTAATAATTATTATAGGCAAAATCGCCTGGAAAAAACCTTAAATTTTTACCAAGAAATTACCTGCTGGCCTGGACAAAAGCAGTCTAACCGCAAGTTTAGTTCAGGGCCGAAAAGTTTTAAACTCTGCTTGTTTTGGTTATTTCTTTCCTGCCCTGAATTTCTTTTCGCAAAATGAAACACGTTTTAAAAAATCGCTTTTTAGTCATTCATGCCTCAGATTTAGCGGACTCAAATGAATTTACTGGAAATTTTTTACCAGCGCTATTTGCGTCGGGGCGCGCGAATTAAAATTTGGGCGATAATTTTTTCCGGCCTTTTTGTTTTCAATATTTTTTCGCAAACACTCGAACTGCCGCCACGCGCAACCAATGCTCTTTCAGGAAGCAACTTCGTCGCGCTCATCACGCCGATGTCGCTAACCAATCGGGAAAACACCATTTACGCGCAGTTCGCGCAGGGCAATGTGCCGAATTTTTTACGGCAACTTGTTCCCATCTCAGTCAGTTTTATCACGAATGGCGTGACGCATTTGGCGACTTATTTTGTCACGGCAGATTATTTGGCGATTGGCTCCGATGCAGATTATTTTTTAGAGCCAATGACGCCGATTCTCGCGCAGAAAATTGCCGCGCTGGTGCATTGCCGTTTGCCCACGCGTAAAATGGTCAATCAGATCTGGACGAATGCCGCGGTAAAATTATCGCCGTCGCCAATTCCGCCGAGTCCGGAAATGATCACGGT
>JALYXC010000030.1 GCA_030947315.1 Verrucomicrobiota bacterium
TGGATTCAGGCAAACCGGCCAGCGCGAAGCTGCCAAGCTTTTCATATTCGTCTGGAATGGTCGGAACGAGATTTAAATACTGCGCGGAAATAATCTGGTCGGTGTCAATGTTATCGCGCACCACAAAAACAGGACCGGTAAATATTGATGGCATAGGAAGAATTTAAAGAGAGCAGAGCAATTTTTCAATTATTTTTGTGTCGTGGTTTTATCAGAGTTGAAGATTCATCCTCGTTACTATAAACCAAAAAGCTGGCGCAAAAATATTTTTCCATTTAAATTCTGGCCAGGAATTTTATGCATTTAACTCATTTGGAAACCGTTGCCAATTCACTCGTTGCTCCGGGCAAAGGCATCTTGGCGGCGGACGAAAGCAACCCGACCATTACCAAACGTTTCGACACCATCGGCTTGAAATCCACTGAAGAAAATCGCCGCGCGTATCGGGAAACACTTTTTGGCACCCCGAGTTTGAATGAGTTTATCAGCGGCGTGATTTTGTTTGAGGAAACCTTGCGCCAAAAAAATTCTCGTGGAGTTTCGTTGGCCGAGGCGCTGACCGAGCAACAAATAATTCCTGGCATCAAAGTGGATAAAGGCGTGGAGCCGATTCCAAATTTTCCTGAGGAAAAAGTCACGGCTGGTCTCGACGGTTTGCGCGAGCGTTTGGCGGAATATTATCAGCTTGGGGCGCGCTTCACCAAATGGCGCGCGGTAATTTCGATTGGGGAAAAGGTTCCTACCGATTTTGGCCGGAAAATGAGTGCGCGCGGTTTGGCCTGTTTCGCGGCGCTGAGTCAGGAGGCCGGAATGGTTCCGATCGTTGAGCCCGAAGTGTTGATGGACGGTGCGCACACGATTGAACGATGCGCCGAAGTGACGGAAGAAATTTTGCACAAGGTTTTTTATGAATTGCGCGAACAACGCGTCCGCCTTGAACAGATGCTGTTGAAACCGAGCATGGTTATTTCGGGAGAAGACTGTTCGGAGCAAGCGGGCATTGAAGACGTTGCCGAAAAAACATTGCGGTGTTTGCGACGCACGGTTCCGGCGGCGGTTCCCGGGGTGGTTTTTCTTTCTGGTGGACAAAGTGACGCGCTCGCCACGGCTCATCTCAACGCGATGAACAAGTTGAATCATGTTCCATGGCAATTAAGTTTTTCCTATGGACGCGCTCTGCAAGCGCCGGCCTTAAAAATATGGAAGGGCGCCGCCGCAAATATTTCTGCAGCGCAAAAAGCGCTTTATCATCGCGCCAAATGTAACAGCTTGGCGCGCTACGGTCATTACTTCGCCGAAATGGAAAAAGAATCTGAGGCCACCCGTTCTTAGTGGCAACGTGAAATTAACTGCCGCTCTGACCGAAGAATTATTTGAACTTGTTGGGCAGGTGTGTTTTATTCTAACGACTTACAAAATAGAAAATAATTATGCAAACGACCCTTGAAGAAACCGTTTTGATTCAAAAAACAAAAGAACTTTGCCAAACGATTCTGGAACAGCCGGAATTCCAAACGATTCGCCGCCGCCTGGATACTTTTTCGACCAATGACGAAGCGCAGAATTTATTTCAATCGTTAAATGAAAAAGGCGAATTTCTTAATCATCGGCAACAGCAGGGAGTGACTTTGACCAGTGATGAAATTGCCGACTACGAAAAAGATCGCGAGACATTTTTAAAAAATCCAGTGGCGACAGGTTTTCTCGATGCGCAGCGCGAGATGCAAAAAATCCAGGAATCGGTCGGCCAATATGTGAGCAAGACTTTTGAACTCGGCCGCGTGCCCGAGCCGGAGGATTTCCAAGGTGGCTCTTGCGGAGCCGGCTGCGGATGTCACTAGATCAATTCCGCCAGCGCTTGTTCCATTTCGGCCAGCGGTCCTTTGTGATCTTGGGCGGCAGCCAATTGTCTGGCTTGCTCGAAAGAAATTTTCGCTTCAGACATGTGGCCCAGCGCCAGTTCGCATTTGCCCATTAAAATTTGTGCAACCATCCAATCGGGTTTTCTGACCAGAGCCAGTTCAAATTGTTTTTTTGCGAGGGCAAAATCCCCCGAATCAAAAAAAGCTTTTCCCAAACTGAATCGCGCCAGTTCATTCTCCGGAAATTGTTCAAGGAGTTTCTGGCAGCGGACGATGTTCTCATTCATGTCAGTCAGCGAAACAAAAGAACGCCTAAGCGTCAAATGCCTTCCCGCGATTTTGTTTTTACCATTTTAAAACGGGCGGAAAATATTCTTTGATAAGGTCGTCGTAGAATGGGCGAAGTTCTTTCAGGTTCGGGCGCGTGTGACTTTTGGTGTAGAGATCGTAGGGATTAAATTCCCGCACCCAATCGAACATTTTCCGATCCTGATCATTGATCAAATAATCGTAAGCGCCGTCGCGATGCGCTGGATAAAATGAATGGTAACGAATCATGTAAAGCGCTTCTTGCGGCAAATAATCTTTGGTAACGTGATACAAATATTCGTCATGTCCCCATGACATGGTGAGGCTGTCCAGCCCTTTGTTTTCCTCGTAAATGCCGAGCTTTGTTTGATACGCCGGATTCTGGCTGTCCGGGTTGTCTGCAAAAAATTTGTGGAAAACAATTTTGTGGGAGTAAGCGCAGCCCACCGGAAAAGTATCGCCGACCACAGCCCATTGCGGCTCATCAAAGAGACACAAAATCTTTCCGAGGTCGTGAATGAGGCCGGTCAAAATGAACCAGCGCGGATGGCCGTCCTTGCGAATTTGCTCGGCGGTTTGAAGAAGATGTTCGAGTTGCGAAAGGTCGGTGTCGGGATCGCTGTCGTCCACGAGCGTGTTTAAAAATTCGAGCGCTTCCCAGATTCCCATTTCGCGGCGATTGCGCGCCAGATATTCGCGGCGTTTTTCCTGGACGAAATTAAAAGTCTGATAGCGATGGTTCAGGCGATAAAATTCGCGTACGGTCGGTCGGGCGGTGTTTTCGTAATCGCGAAATTGTTCTTCTTTTTTATTTGGGCTGGTTTCCACGGGAGGAGGATTTTCCGGATAACGCTCCTTCACGAAATTTTCCCATTCTTCAAGAGTGTCGAGCGGCCTGGATTCGACGGCAGAAAGTGTGTGAGACATAATTTTTTGAATTTGGATTA
>JALYXC010000043.1 GCA_030947315.1 Verrucomicrobiota bacterium
AGGATTATCAAGACGCGCCAATGGCTTTTCCGCGAATTAACCGATTTAGGTTTCAATATTTTCCCAAGCCAAACCAATTTCATTTTCACGCGGCCGCCCAAATTTTCCGCGCAGGACTGGCTGGAAAAACTTCGCGCGCTGAAAATTCTAGTGCGCTGGTTTGATTATCCGGAAACAAAAGATTTCCTGCGCATTACCGTTGGAACCGATTCTGAAGCCAACGCTTTGATCAAAGCCGCCAGGAAAATAATCGGATGAAATCGCGCCGGATAAACTTTTGCGCCAGAAGAATTCCCCGGCTCTGAAAATTATTTTGTTCGGCGAGGCAATTCTTCCACTTTTAAATCGAAGGAATATTTGTCGAAATAAATATTAATCTCGCCGGATTCCAATTCGCCGCGCTGAAAATCCACGTCGTCAGACCGCCATGTTTTTTTCGGCGGCTGCAACGTTTGATTATGATCGCTATTGGCAATCATGCGATATTGGTCCAAGCCGCCAAAATAAAAATCGCGCACTTCGCGCCGCTCATTTTCCGAAAGGGAAGTCGCATAACGCATCGCAAAAATTCCCATATACGGATCTACCGGCACCCAGCCCTGCTCGGCCAGATAAATTTCCGTCCAGTCATGAATGCTTTTGGCGTTGGGAAAAGTGAACCAGCCCGTTTGCCAGCGCGCCGGAATTCCCTGAGACCGGCAAAGCGTAATAAACAGTAGCGCCTCCTGCCCGCAATCACCGTAACCGTTGCTGTAACAATAATCGCTGATGTTGGTCAGAGTGGAATATTCGCGGGCAAAACTGTATTTGATATTGCCCGCAATCCAGTCATAAAACTTTTTGGCCTGGGCAGTTTTGTCGGTTTCATCGCCGGCCAGTTGTTGGGCCAGTTTTTTTATTTTATCTGTGAAAACCACATGAGGCGCTTCCTGTGTAAATTGATTTACATTTTCCGTTTTGATCGCGGCGGTCGAATTTGCTTTTGAGGCCAAATCAAAATGGATTCCGCGCGTGATGTATTCATAGGAAATTTGAAATTCTGTCGGCTGACCTTTTCGCGCGATTTGCTCAAAATAAGCCGAACGAATCGGACTCGTTTCATCAGCCAGATATTTTACGGGCGACGAACTGCTGAGCATTTTGAAATCAGTTTGAAAGGGATACTGGCGCGGCACCGGCAGCCAGGCGCGAATCATTTCGCCACTCGGCGCGGCCTTTGCTTCAGCGGTCACCGTCATGGTCGCTTTGAAATGACGCGGCAACACATAGAATTTATTTTCTTTTTGCGCGGCCATTTTAATAGCGCGACAATTTTCCAAAACCGCTTTTTGATGAGCGTCGTTTTTAGGCGCGCGCCGACGCGCATTTAATTCGGGATAGCGAAAATATAAATTGCTCACGCTCGTGCCGGTAAAATAACGGACGCCGTCAATCATACGGCTGTCGAAACGGCCTTCATGAATCCATTTGGCAAATTCTTCTTTGGTCAAATTCCGCAATGATTTGTTCAACTCCTGAAACAGTTCTTCCTGCTTCAAGGAATAATCCTGACGAATCCGTTCCAGCAAATCGGCTTGGTAAGCAATTTGTTTTTGCTCAGTGACAGAAAATTTTTCTCCATCACTTTTGAGAAGGGCGGCAGCTCCTTTAAAATCGCCCTGCTCGCGCAGCGCCGCCGCGCGGGGCAACGTTTCATCCAGCGTTGCGCCCAAAGCCATCGTCAACCAGTTTCCTAAAATCAAACTGGTTAAAATTATTTGTCGAAAGAAATGCATAGCGAAAAAATAATCGTGCCTGCGCAATTTTCGAGGAAAATCTGTCGGCAAAAAATTTATGGCTTGCCCACGCGGGTCCCTATTGCTTTTTTTTGCGTCAATATTTTATGACGATCGTTACCGATTCTCGCTGCGCGGAATATCACAAGATCGGCCATCCCGAACGGCCGCAACGAATTCTGGGCGCCATGGAAAAATTAAAATCGCAAACTGAAATTCCAATTGATTGGCTCGAACCCACTTCTGTTTCCGATGAACAAATTCTGCGCGCGCATTCTCGTGAGCATTTGGAAAATTTAAATTCCTCTGCTGATTTCGATGCGGACACACCCGCTTATCCGCAAATTGCCGAACATGCGCGACGCTCCGTCGGCGCGGCGTTGCAGGCTTTGCAAAGGGCGCGCGACGGAAAAATGGTTTTTAGTTTGATGCGTCCGCCGGGGCATCACGCCACGGAAAATCAAGCGATGGGTTTTTGTTACTTGAACAACATCGCCATTACCGTTTTAGAAGCGCAGGCCAGCGGCTTTAAAAAAGTGGCGGTGTTTGATTTCGATGTTCATCACGGAAATGGGACGGAAGATATTTTGTTGAATCGCAAAAACTGCGCGTTCTTTTCCATTCATCAATTTCCCGCTTATCCCGGCAGCGGTGGAAAAAATCGCGGCGAAAATTGTTTTAATTATCCGGTCGCGCCGAATTCTCCCGCAGAAAAATATCGCGCCGCCTGCGCCGCGGCGTTGGAGGATTTAAAAAAATTCAGTCCCGATTTAATTGCGGTTTCCGCTGGATTCGACGCGTACTGCGGCGATTTTCTCTGCCGGCAAAATATGGAGATCAAAGATTTTCATTGGCTCGGCAAAATGATTTACGATTTAAAAATTCCAACGTTCAGTCTTTTGGAAGGCGGCTACAGCAGGGCGCTGCCCGAATTGATTTTCGCCTATTTGCGCGGCTTGAACGGATTATAAAGTAGAATTCGCCAAAATATCTTCTCAGCTTTTTCGGCGATAAATTTTGTGCATGGCGGCCTGATCCGTTGGTTTGATTAAGAGTTCATCAATATTGACATGCGGAGGACGACTCGCGACCCATACCAGCGTTTCGGCAATATCTTCAGCGCGCAATGGATGAATTCCTTCGTAGGTTTTTTTGGCGCGGGCCGCATCGCCTTTAAAACGCACGACAGAAAATTCTGTTTCCGCCAGGCCGGGATCAATGGAACTGACGCGCAGTCCGGTTCCGTTAAGTTCCAGTCGAAGGGCGCGGGTGATTTGCAATGCGCCCGCCTTGGCTGCGCAATAAACGGCGCCGCCTTCATAAACAGCGTGGGAAGCAAACGAACCCATATTCAAAATGGAACCGCCCGGATTTTTTATCATCAGCGGCAGCAGCGCGCGCGTCATTCGCAACACGCCGAGCACATTGGTTTGCATCATGGTTTCCCAATCTTCATCTTTTCCTTCGGCCACAGTTTCCATGCCGAGCGCGCCGCCCGCGTTATTAATCAACACGTCCAATTGGGAAAATTCTGATTGGGCCGTTCGAATTTTTTCGCGCGCCCAACCGCTGAATTTTTCCACGCTGTCCGTTCGGGTAACATCAAGTGAATGAAAATGTGCTTCCGGCGCGCCCGTTTTTTTTGCTTCGGTCGCGACGATTTTCAACCGTTCTACTCGCCGCGCGCCGAGCAACAGTTTGCTTCCTTCCGCGGCAAAAGCCCGCGCCGCCGCCGCGCCAAATCCGCTGGAAGCGCCCGTGATCAAAATCCATTTGTTCGATAAGTTCGATCCCATGGAAAAATTTTAGCGAAGTGACGCCATCAGAGGGAGATTTTTCTTTTTTTTTGGCAAATCTTCGGTAGAACTTCCAAAATTCTATGCACAAGATTTTTCATTCTTCACTTCTTTCGGCGAGCGCCTTTTTATGTTTTGCGGGAATTCAAATGGCGTCGTGGGCCGAACCCTTGGACCGAGGCGCGCTTAGCAAAATGGATGCGCAAATCATCCAGGCGATTGCCGAAAAAAAATTGCCCGGCGCCGTCATCTGGGTTGAACACGAAGGCGATATTTATCACAAGGCGTTTGGAGATCGGGCGGTCGAGCCGAAATTTGAGGAGATGACGCGCGACACTATTTTCGACGCAGCGTCGCTGACAAAAATCCTGGCTGGAACTCCGGCGATTATGATTCTGGTGGAGCG
>JALYXC010000049.1 GCA_030947315.1 Verrucomicrobiota bacterium
CGGAATAATCGGAGTTCAGCAACACGGGCTGCGGATGCCACGAGTGCCCTTTCACCGCGCACGGCGTGGAATGATCGCCGGTGATGGCCAGCACTTGCGGTTTTTTGCGCAACAGAATGGGGAACGCCGCGTCGAATTCCTCAATGGCTTTTTTCTTTTCTTCAAAATTTCCATCTTCGCCGTGCATGTCAGTGTTTTTGTAATGAATAAAAAAATAATCGTAGCGATCATGCTCGCCGAGATAACGCTCGAATTGTTCTGCGATTGTTTGCGGGCCTTCCAGGTTTTTCATGCCGACCAATTGCGCCAGACCTTTATACATGGGATAAACGGCCAGACAGGCGGCGCGCAAATTGTAGCGTTCCTCCATCGTGGGAATGGCGGGCTGATGCGCAATGCCCCGCAAAAGAAATCCATTGGCCGGATTTTTTTGCGCCAGCAACGGCAATGCTCGCAGATAAAAATCCGCAATAATTTTGGCCAGTTTTTTTTGCGGCGCCGATTGTTCATCCACCGGCTGAACCGTCGGAATCAACGCGCCTTCCCGATTCGGATCGGCGTCGGTCAGCGGCCCTTCCAAATCAACGCCGCGAAAAATCACCACGAAACGATGGCCTTTCCCGGCTTTAATTATTATTTCTGTGTCGCCGATTTTTTTTATTTTTTCAGAAAGGAGCGCGCACAATTCTTCGCAGAGAGACGTTTCAATTCTTCCCGCGCGGCGGTCTGTCACAATTCCTTCGGAACTCAGCGTGCAAAAATTCGCGCGCGCGGCCACGTCGCCTGTTTTAAGTTCGAGTCCCAAACCGAGCGCTTCAATCACGCCGCGTCCCACCTGAAATTCCAGCGGATCGTAACCAAATAACGCCAGATGTCCGGGCCCGCTCCCGGGCGTAATGCCTGGCGCGACAGGCGTCAAACGACCTTGCGCAGAATTTTGCGCGAGCAAGTCAAGGTTCGGCGTAGCGGCCGCTTCCAAGGGCGTGAGATAGTTTCGCTCTTTGATGGCGAGATCGCCCAATCCATCCAGCACGACCAGCATAAGTTTAGCCTCGGTTTTAACTGAAAGTTTTTTGTAAAGCGCATCAAGGTTCATAATTATTTTCGTTTCAATTTTGAATTCTAAAAATTTGTTAAAAAATTTTCAACGTATCCAACACGGCTTTGATACGTGGAACTTCGTGCGTGCGAAACAAATCGGTTTTTCCCAAAGCGGCCAGCACGGCAAAAAAAGGTTCAGCGCAGCGCACCTCTTCGCCAAAATACGCAAAGGCATGCGGCAGCGCCTGGCAAATCGGAAAACCGAGCGCGCGCAAACGAAAGCTATTCAGAAAAATGGTCATTTGATGCCGCACACGAACAGCGCTGTCCTGCAGGTTGCGATAATAAAATCCCAAACCTGGATCGAGAAAAATTTTTTCAACACCGCAGCGAAGGGCGATTTCAATCTGGCGCGAAAAATAATCGCGCATCGCTTCTGTCGGGTCCGCGCTGAAATCAAAATCGCCAGCTTCGCGAACATTTTTTGCCTGCACATAACAAATAATCACGCCTGCTTTATGCGCCGCCACCATGCGAAATATTTCGTCTGATCCTTCTGAGCCGGTCAGATTTAAAATATTCGCCCCAGCTTCCAGTCCCGCCCGGGCGACCTCGGCTAAATACGTTTCAATCGAAACCAAAATATTTTCCGCGCGCAAACCTTTGATGACCGGAATCAGTCCGCTCTTTTGCGAGGCATCGTCCACGCGCGCGGCTTGATCCAGCGAAGATTCCGCGCCGAGATCAATTATGTCCGCTCCCTGAGCGCGCAAAATTTTTCCGCGCTGGATGGCGTGATCGGTCGTTAAACAAACACTTTCGCGATACCAGGAATCGGCGGAAAGATTGATCACGCCCATGATGGCGGGGTGAGAATTAAACGCGAAAAATTTATCGCCAATAAAAAATTCCTGAACCCTGGCCTGAGCGGCCTCGTGATGTTTTTCCAGTAAGTGGGCGAGAAATTCCAGTGTGAGCATTTAAAAAAGTGGCGCGCTCGGCGCGATTTGAACGCGCGACCGGCGGATTAGAAATCCGCTGCTCTATCCAACTGAGCTACGAGCGCAATAAAATTTTATCGGACTACGACGCAACATTCTTTCCCGGCTATTTTGCGATAATCATTCATTGTCGCAAGTTCATTTGTGAAATGCGCACCTTGGTTTGCAGGATGCAATCTACGAGTTGCGTCAACGCCGCTTATTCTTGGGCGCTCGCGGCGGGAATGCAAAACGCGCTCTCATTAACACGGGGTTTTAACCCGGTGGTCAAACTCGCGTGAGAGTAAAACCGTTTTAACGGTTTATCTGGCGCGAAAGGAAAACCGTTGAAACGGTTCCGACCTCCAGCCGCATCACACACCGGGTTGAAACCCGGTGTTAATGAGAAGAAAAATTTCATTTGGCCGCGCCTTCCACGATTTGGATTTCTTCCGGCGTCAGGGCGTAGAGTTGGTAAACTTGTTCGTTGATTTGCTGCTCCCACGCGCTCACGTCCGCGCTGGCATCGCGGGTTTTGGCGGCGAGGGTGCAATCCACCAGTTGCGTCAGCGCGGCTTGTTGCGCGGCGCTCGCGGCCGGAATGGGAATTTGTTCAACGTATTGTCCGATAAATCGGAAAAATCCGCCTTGTAGAATATTACTGATGCGCCTGTAAAACCAAAAAACCGCCTCGGAGTTCAACAAAGCAACTAGAAATTTATCATTCGCTGGTAATATGTCAGTGACAAAACCAAGTTCACTTTTTTCAAAAGTGAAATCAAGTTTCACGAATGAGAAACGCCAGTCGGATTCCTGCGGTGAGGCGAACGCGGCAATGACGGCTTCCTTGCCCTGGCCGTGGCCGGTGATCAGATAGTCCGCTACGAAATTGCGCAAGGTGACGCGCCCTTGGGAAAGCGTGGTGTCTTTGCGCAAATGGATGATCAAGACATCAATCTTGTCGCCATTCGGCGCGCTGTAAGTGCCCAGGCGGGTGAAATGATTTACGCAATCCTCGAACGCCGCTTTTTTCAGGGTCCAGGTCGGCCTCTTGGTTTCGTCGATGTGATTGAGAAGATTGCGGATGAAATAGAGAAAACGATTTTCATCGAATCCCTTTTTGAACGT
>JALYXC010000361.1 GCA_030947315.1 Verrucomicrobiota bacterium
ACCGTTGACTTTTCCGCCTCGACTCTTTTGTTGCTGTTCGTGGTATTTATTTTCACAGGCTGCGCCGGTTACCAACTCGGTCCGACCAACGGCCATGCCGCGCGCGAACAGTCCATTCAAGTAAATCCATTCCAAAATCAAACCTTCGAACCGCGCCTGGGCGAATCGCTCACTTTATCTTTGCGCAAACGGTTGCAGCAGGACGGCACTTACAAACTCGATACCCATGGCGAGGGAGATATAATCGTGACGGGCGTCATCAGACGATTTGACCGCTCGGAACTTTCCTTTCAGCCAAGCGATGTTCGCACGGTGCGCGATTATAATCTGGCCATGACCGCGCAAATTATCGCGACGGAACGCAGCACAGGGAAAATCATTTTGGATCGTCCCGTTTCCGGCCGCACCACCATTCGTGTCGGCTCCGACTTGACCAGCGCCGAGCGTCAGGCGATTCCATTGCTCGCTGAGAATTTGGCCCGAAATGTCGTGTCGCTTTTGGCGGACGGCACGTGGTAACACACGCATTCGGCGTGATGATGACACTTCCAGGTTCATTTTTCGCGAGAATAAAAATGAAAATTTCAAAATCTTTTTCCTTTTTATTTTTCCTCAGCGCCTTCACGGTTCTTTCCGCAGACTGGCCGCAATGGCTCGGGCCAAATCGCAATGGGCACATTGCGCCGGATGAAAAAATTCCCGCAAGATTGCCCAACGATTTAAAACCGCTGTGGCGAAAAAGTATTGGCGGCGGATTCTCTTCGCCGATTGTCGCAAATGGCAAATTGGTCTACGGCGATGAAAATGGAGAAAAAGAAATCATTCACTTACTCGACGCGAAGAGTGGAAAAGAAATTTGGCAAACGGCCATCGCAGATCGTTATACGGACGAATGGAGCGCCGGCCCGCGCAGCACGCCGATTCTCGATGGCGACCGCGTTTACGCCCAATCCTGCAACGGAGAATTTCGCTGTTTGAATTTGTCGGATGGAAAAATTCTTTGGCAAACAAGTTTTGAAAAAGATTTCGGCGTCAAATTTCTCGGCAGCAAAGCCAAAGAAGGAACGGCCGCGCGACGCGGAAATAACGGCTCCGGAATTATTGATGGCAACGAAATCATTCTTCCGGTCGGCAGCACGAATGACGCGACGCTCGTTTGCTTCAATAAAATTTCTGGAAAAATAATTTGGAAATCGGGCCAAGACGAAGCGGCTTATTCATCGCCGCAAATCGCTACGTTCAACGGCGTGAAACAAATTATTTATCTCTCCGCCGATGCGCTAGCCGGTTTTGATCGTGGCAACGGAAAAATTCTTTGGCGCGTCCCGCTCAAAACAAACGCTAAACGCCACGCTGCCACGCCGATTATTTTTGGCGAAAACGTCATCATCAATTCGCACACGATTGGCCTTGTCTGTTTCAAAATTTCTAAATCCGGCGTGGCTTGGAAAACCGAAGAACTCTGGAGCAATAAAAATTTAAAAATCAATTTATCCACGCCAGTTTTGGTTGGCGATTTTCTTTACAGCCAAGGACCGAATAAAAATTTTATTTGCGCGGATACAAAAACTGGCGAACTCAAATGGGATCAACCTGGTTTCGGCAAAGAAAATTCTTCCACGATGGTTCTCGGGAAAAATCTTTTAGTTTTGACTGAGGACGGCCAACTCGTTTTGGTCGCCGCAGATTCAACAAAATATTCTGAACTCGGTCGTCAGCAAATCTGCGGTAAAAACTGGAATTTTCCTGCTTACGCGGATGGCAAATTATTCGTGCGTGATGCGCGCGAATTGCAATGTTTTGATTTGCTGAAATAGCGAAACTCTAAATTCGTCTGGGACTTTCATTCCGCCTTTGAAACTTGGCTTTTTTGCGTTAACTTTTCGTAGCAATGAAACCGATATATTTTCATCGCCCACTCGCAACAATTTGGAGCGCATTATTTTTGGCGTTAACAATTTTCGCGTCGCTGCAGGCCGCCGAAAAAAAGAAAGTGGTGGAAGTTAAAATTCGCCCGATTGATTTGAAAGAGGCGGCGAAAGTCAGTTTTACGCGAGACATCAAACCGATTCTCGTCAACACCTGCGTCGAATGTCATTCCCCTGAAGATCGCAAAAGTAATTTTGAAGTCACTTCCGTTGAAACCCTCAAGCAAAAAGGAAAAAAAGCCGGGCCGGGCGTCATTCCCGGCAAGCCGGACGAAAGCTCCATCGTGCAATATATTCGCGGCGTGGCGGATGGTCCGCAAATGCCGAAAGGCGAACCGCGACTCAGCGAAGATGAGTTGCATCTGATCCGAATGTGGATTGCGGCTGGCGCCAAAGATGATTCGGCGGAAATAGCATCGCAGAAAAGTGGAAATGGATCACTCACTGGACTCAACCCTGATGCGCAAAAACTTTTGAATCGTTTGCTCTACGAAAATCTTTCGGCCAACGAGCGTTTCGTTTTGACGCGGCAATTTCGCGCGACGTTTCTTCCGGCTTCACCGAAAATTCCTCAAACCGAAAATCGTAAATCAGATATCGTAAATCCAATTGACGCTTTTATTTTTGCAAAATGGAATGAAGCCAAATTGCCGGAAGCAAAACAATTTCCTTCAACCTGCGATGACTCAACTTTTCTCCGCCGCGTTTATCTCGATTTAACAGGTTTGATTCCGAGTGTTGAAGCTGCGCAAAAATTTATTGCCAATAAGAATTTCGACAAACGGACCAAATTGGTTGATGAACTTCTAGCGCGCAGCGGCGATTACGCCACGCATTGGACACCTTTTTGGGAAGAAGCGCTTGGCAGTTCTACTCAAGACATAAACGGCGGCATTGGCTCGCGCGGAAATAATCGCCAATGGATTTTTGACAGTTTCAAAGCGAACAAACCATACGATTTATTTGTCGCCGAATTGATTGACCCGACGTTGCCCGGCTATCGCGCGCCAAAGGCTTACGAGCCGAACGGGCATCACGTGATTTCCGGCTATATCAAAAGTGAGACGCACGAAGAGACGTTGCAAACCGCCGCGAATGTCAGCCAGGTTTTTCTCGGCACCGGAATGAAATGCGCCAGTTGCCACAGCCATTTTCTGAACAAGGAATGGCCGCAAGCGCGCTTCCTTTCCTTCGGCGGAATGTTCGCGAAGAACGATCTGGAACTGATTCGTTGCGAAAAAAAAAGCGGGCAAATTATTCCTGCGAAATTTCCTTTCGAGTTGCCGAACGCGCCCGATGAAGTGCCGAAAGATGAAACGAATCGCCTTCATCGTGTTGCGCAACTTTTGGTCGATCCAACCAATCCGCGCTTTGCTAAAACGATCGTGAATCGCCTTTGGAAACGTTACGTCGGCCTCGGAATTTTTGAGCCGGTGGATGATTTTCGTTTGGATCAATCGCCGAGTCATCCTGAACTTCTCGAATGGCTCGCGGACGATTTCATGCGCAGCGGGTTCGATCTCAAACACACGATTCGTTTGATTCTCACGAGCCGCACTTATCAACTGCGTTACAATCCTGAACTCGAAGGTCATTTCGATGTCGCCAAGCCAACGGAGCCGCGCTATTTCCGCTCGCCGCAATTGCGCCGGCTCACCGCCGAGCAACTGATTGACAGCATTCATTTCGCGGCGGACAAAAATCTTGCGCTGACAAATCGCGTTTATCTTGACAAAAATTCCACAGCCTTGACGCGCGCTTTGGGCCGTCCAGCTTCGCGCGGAGAAATCAGCACCGGCCGTTCCGGCGAGGTTGCGGTGGTGCAAACGCTCGAACTTTTAAATGGCGCTGAACTTTACAAATTTGTTTATGAAGGAAAACTTTTGGCGGAACTTGCGCCGGAAAAAAATCCTGAAAAAATTGTGGAGGAATTGTATTGGACAGCATTAAGTCGCGCTCCGAAAAATGAAGAATTAAATTTGTCAGTGAAATATTTGCAGACAGCAGCGGTTGAAGACAACCGCCCTACAAAAGAAGGCAGGGGCGAGTCTAAAGATGTAGGCCACTTGTCCTCAAGCGGCATTCCCAAAGAAGCATTCGGCGACGTGCTGTGGGCGCTTTTTGTCAGTCCGGAGTTTCAGTATATTCATTAAAGCCCACTTCTAATCGAGGCGGCACAAGAAGGGATTGCAGGGAACGCGCGCAAGTCGCGAAGTTCGTCATGGAAAACGACGACTCCTGGATTCCAAAATCCTTCAAGCAGGGCATGGCCGAAGCGGAAGCAGGACGCTTTATGGACATGGAAACTGTTTTGAGCGGAGCGAAGCCGCCCTCGCGCCGGCGTAAATGAATTACCGCTTCAAGCCGACCGAACAGTTTTGGGAAAGCTTTTACGAGCTGTCTTAAAACGCAAATGGAGCGATTCCCCATCCGAAGAAGCGCCCCAATCTAGCCAGTATCCCCTGGGAATTTATGGCATGACCACACTGTCAATGACGTGGATCACGCCATTGGATTGGATCACATCGTAAGTTGAAATATTCGCAATGTTTCCCTTCAAATCCGAGATCTGAAGATATCTAGCATTGAAAACCAGATCGCCACCTAAGAAATTTTCGAAAAGTGATAATGGTCAAAGCCGCGTTAACCAATTTAAAGCCATGTTCCCGCAAGCACCATTTTTCCCTGTGGCGCCGCTGCGCCGCCTTTCTTTTCCACCGTCACGGCAAATTTGTCGGCGCTCATTACCGCTGATGTTGGTTTGAAACGGAAGCGCACGGTACCTTTTTCATCAACACTGAAGACACCGGCAGAAACTGGCGCAGGATGTTTCGGATCGATTACCCACAGTTGATAATCCTTATCAGTCGGCAACACGGCTAAATTCTGCACCAGGAGCACACCGTCCTGTTTTTCCGCGTCCCAAACAGAAAAGGCGACGGCTTTCGGTGAACTTTCCAGAAGGGAATTAAGCATCGCGATCCGAACCTGGGACACTCGGTCTTTAGTGCGCAACTCATCGAGCGAGCTTTGCAGCGAAGTGAGTTCATTTTTCTGCTGGTCGCGGAGTGCGGCAAGGCGATTGACTTCATCCTTGAGCGAACCGGTCTTGGTAGCAAAGATCGAGCAGAGTATCACCAAACCTGCCACCATCGCCCACGGCAACCAGTTTGGACGAATGATCTTTGAGGAATCTTTCCTTTGAAATTGTGTGTGCAGGATTTTGCTTTCAGGCAAGGCGGAAAGAATTTTCGATTTGAGTTCAGCGGAAGGCGAAACCGAACTTACGCTGAGGGCCAGCATCGCGTTTACATCCCGCAACTCCCGAGTGAAAATCTGAAGTTCAGAATGGGATTCCAATAATTTCTCGAAAGCCAGCATCTCGTCGATCGGCAAGGCGCCCAGGACATAAAGGGAAGCTTCTTCTTGCTGTTGTTCGGTAATCATATTCGACCCTCCAAACCATTGCGCAATCGCAACAAGCCGCGTCGAATCCGGGCTTTAATAGTACCGAGCGGCTCTTTTAATTGCTCGGCAATTTCGAGGTGGGTCAAACCGCAAAAAAATGCCAGCTCGATCGGGTGCCGCTGCTCCTTCGGCAAACCAATGACGGCCGCGCGAACGTGGATCGCTTCATCTCGGAAAAAGTTTTCGTTCACTGGCGCTTCCATGGCGGTCTCCATCACTGCTGCGTTATCGGCCACTTCCTCGAAAACTCGCCCCCGTCTCTGTTTAGAACGCAACCGATCAATCGCCTTATTGCGCGTCATCGTAACCGCCCAACTAAAAGGCTTGCCCACCGTTTCATCAAATGCGGCCGCCTTTTCCCAAATTTGAAGAAACACCTCTTGCAATACATCTTCGGCATCTGTGGAATCATTGAGCACTTTCACTGCAAAAGAGTAGAGCGGTTTAGCATAACAATCATACAGCGCGGCGAAGGCTTGGCGATCGCCTTGAGCGATGCGTTGCAGCAGTTCCGCTTCTACTGGAGGTGAATCTTGTGTCCCCATGCTCTTTTTTTCTCGCCCCGTAAATCTCGATCCTGCGGATCCTCCAAATGATTTCCGACCCCCACTGAATTTTGATTTTGCGTGCGGCTTTCATAAATACAACAAAAGCCAATTAGCTTCAATATATTAAACGAGCAAAGCCCCACGATGGATGCCTTGAACCAGCTCGGACTTCATTTTCTTTTTCCAACCGACAAATCCCCCACGGTTGAAATGGTGACCCGTTTTGAAGTAAAATTTTTTTAGCGGCGGCGTCTGTTTCGAGATTGACTTTTGGTTTCAAATTGTCTTACGCCTCATCCAAGTAAAACTGATTGCCCCCGGGTGAGGGCGAACCTTTCCCTTAAAATTTGAATTCTGATTCGTAACGCGTAGATTCTGTATGCCTATGTCAATCAATCGTCGTAAATTTCTTAAAACCAGCGCAATCGCCGCCGCTGGAATCGGTTTGTCCCAAAATATTTTCGCGCAAGAAAATAGGTCTTCGCCTAACCCCAAAGAAAAACTGGCGCCGAAAGCCGATGCAATGATTCTAATCTGGCTGCCCGGCGGCGTCGCGCAAACCGACACTTGGGATCCAAAAAAATTAACGCCGTTTCGCGCTGGAATGAAAGGGAGCGAATTGCACGGAACGTGCGCTTCGATTCCCACTTCCGCCGATGGAATTTTTCTCGGTGAAGGTCTTGAAAATATCGCGGCGCAGATGAAGCACGGCACAATTTTGCGCAGTCTCACGAGCGACACGAAGTTCGGCGCAATTCATCTCAAGGCGCAATATTACGCGATGACCGGTTATCTTTTTCCGTCCGGCGTCAAAACTCCCAGCCTCGGTTCTGCGATTTCCCGCACGCTCGGTCGGCGCGATAAAAATGTTCCGCCTTACATTTATATCGGTCGCGACATCGACACGAGCGATGAAGAAAAATTATTCATCAGCGAATATCTCGGCCCCGGTTTTTACGGCATCAATCACGCGCCGTTTATGATTCCAGAACCGGCCAAAGGACTTTCCACTTTGAACGCCGTTGGCGGAATGAAACTGGATCGATTGGATCGTCGGCAGGAATATTTGAAAGCGATTACCGGCATTTCGCAAAAGGAATTGCAGACCGCGAACAAAGTCAGCGACTACATGAAAGTGATGGCCGACGCGCGCGCGATGATGGATTCGCCCGTGAAAAAAGCGTTTGATTATCTCAAGGAAGAAAAGGCGGAAATCATCAAAGCGTATCAATCGGAAATCACGGCGGACGCGCAACTCGATAAAAATTATTATCATGGTAATCGTTTTGGCGAAGGACTTTTGCTCGCGCGACGGCTCGTCGAAAGCGGCGCGCGTTTTATCCAGGTCGAATATCAATACGCGCCGTTCAAAGGTTTCGACATGCACGAGAACGGTCGCCAACGCATGGTCGAAATGAAAAAACAAATTGACCGGCCGATCGCGCAATTGATTCGCGACTTGGACGAACGTGGTTTGCTCGAAAGAACGCTCGTTTGCATCATGACCGAATTTGGCCGCTCAATTGCGAGCGCGCCTGCCGCCGGAGCCGAACCGGAAGGATTCGCCGAACGAAATACCGGTGAAAATTTAATCATCGAAAACGAAAAAATGTTTGGTTTCCACGGGCACTTCAGCAGTTGCAACAATATGGTTTTCTTCGGCGGCGGATTTAAAAAAGGTCTGGCTTACGGAAAAACTGCGAATGAACATCCGATGGTTGCGGTGGAAAATCCGGTGGCGCTGACGGATGTGCACGCCACAATTTTCAAAGCGCTCGGGATTCCTGCGGATACTTCGTATGTCACGGAAAGCCGGCCATTTTACGTGACCAAAGATGGCAAAGGCAAAGCCATTGATGGTTTGCTGGCGTGAAAATTTGTCGTCGCGCGGACCCTGCGCGGATTTGCCTTATTTCAAGTTCTTGCAATTTAAAAATTGCGACTCGATAAGTCACCACAAAAAAGATTTCTGTTCTGCCAGTTGATTTTTTCCATCCGACAACAAAGC
>JALYXC010000071.1 GCA_030947315.1 Verrucomicrobiota bacterium
CAGTTTCACCCATGCCTGCAGCGTGTAATCTCCATTAACGCCATTGGTGCCAATTTTCTGAGCTGGATCTGGGACGGTAATGCGCTTTGTTCCATCGGAGAACAGCGAATGGTCGCCCGCCTGCGTGCTGGGCGTGTCGTTGCTCCAAGTGGGTCCATTCACGCCGAGCGTTCCTAACAATCCATTTATTGAATCAACAACATTCGAGCCGCCGCTTTCGTCCAATGAAAATGAAAAATTGCCCGATGAAAAATTCGTCAGCGTCACTTCAGCTACCACCGGAAAATGATCGGACGCCTGCGAAAAAGGCACCGACGCCTTCACGGGCCGAAGCGAGGCGCCCTTGTTGCTCCAAAAGAAATCAATGCGGCGATTAGGAACGGGAACCGGAATCGTGTAGCCGTTTCCTGACCCGATTTGAGTCCAAAGGTCGTTCCATTTTTGAGCCATCAAACTGTGCGTGGCGCTGTTCGGAACAGCATTAAAATCACCGCAAAAAATCACGGGCACAGTTTCGTTCGTGAGCCAATTGTTGAAATTCGTGACGCACATCAAGCGTTCCGTGTCATCCGCGACCACGGCCAGATGCGTTGTCCAAAAGGAAATATTTTTTCCATTCACCTCCACAGCTGCTTTTAACCAGCCGCGTTGTTCACTGGAACCAACATTGGGCAAAAGCCGATGATCGCGAAACTTAATCGGGAATTTTGTGAGAATCGCATTTCCATATTGGCCGCCCTCGAAAGAAAGATTGTTGCTAAACACAAAACTCATTCCAGTTTTCTGAGCGAGTTCAGCAATCAAATCACGACCGCTCACTCGCGTCGTCCCGCGATCGACTTCCTGAAGTCCGACAATGTCGGCGTTTTGCTGGAGAATCAAATCGGCGATGCGTTGGGTGTCAATTAGACCATCAATGCCTTCGGCGTGATGAATGTTGTAAGTCATCACGCGCAAAGTGACATTCGACTGCGCCGCGCCGGTTTGCGCAAAAAATAAAATCGTGACAGCAAAAAATGCGACGGCAATTGCGAAACGGATTTGTTTTTGGCCAGGCACTATTTTTTTAAGCGATAAATTGGTTGTCCGCTCGTCTTTGCCACCTACAAAAACATTGAGGATTTTCCAGAATAAAATTGCGAAATTTGAATGTCAATCATTGGAAGGAAAAATCTTGTCGCTGTTGAAGTTCATTGGGAAGAAAACGGGCATACGAAGATACTCGCTTTCTGACGTTGGTTCGCTACGAATTGGGCGTGGAGCACAGATTCTTTATCGACCAACCCGCTGAGCTAAACAAATATGTTTTGCCTTCCAAACCGTTCGGTTGGGAAGAACGCAGACAGATTTTAGCGATTATCTGGCCGTTCATATTCATCATGTTGGTAATAATGGTGGAAGGGCTTTTGATGAGGCAATGGAAAGGAGAGATGGTGTCGTGGCAACGATTCGTAGCGGCAGCGTTTCTTTGCCCGATTCTCTTTTTACTAGTGTTTGAAGGCAAAATGAGGCTCGCGCGAAGGAGCGAAAAGAGAAAACCTCGGAGAGTAATTTTAGAAGAAAAGAAAGTTCGTTTTGGCCCCCTCAATGGTTTCTTGTGGTGGAAATCAATCATTGCGTGGGAGTTTGAACCACTCGCGGAAAGACCGGATTTGACCAAATTGACTATTCGGTACCAAGGAACTAATCGTCGTCGAAGAGAGAGAACGTGGCCGCTTGTTTTGAACTCAGACGATTTGAAACGACAACTCGTGTCGCATCTGGAAACAAAAATTCAAAACGAAAGCTCACTGAATTTCAAAATAAAAGTTTTTGATTCTCCGCGACCTGCACCGACTAAACCACCGTTTAATTTGAGTGCTTTTGTGCGTTTTGCTTTTTTCTGGACAATGGGATTTCTTTTTTTCGCTCACGGACTGGCATTTTTGTGCGTAGCTATTGATAATTTTTCTAGCAAAGAAAACCTTGAAAAGCAAAAAATAGAATTTCGGACCAATATCCTTTCGAAGACAAAACAGCTTGAAGAAAAAGGTATTCCTAAAGAACAAATAACTGGTTTGGAAACGGTTGTGCGCTGGTCAACTTCTGAGAACTTAACCAACCGCCACTTTGTTTTGTTTTCGTTTTGTTTCCTGCTCGGACTCAACTTGTTGATCCTAGGAATAATCTTTTTTGCATTTGGTATTTTATGGAATTGGCGGGCAGAATTCCTTCAATCGCAAAGCAATAAAAATAATTTTTCAAATTAATGCGCCCGCTCATTCAGGAAAAACAAACTTTGCACACGCCGGGATCGTTGCTGCATGAAAAGAATCTGGAAATTTCAGGCATGGGTTTGATTATTCCCTCTTCGCGACTTTCAATTCGATATGCAAATCGCGCAGTTGCTTCGGCTCGACGGCGCTGGGTGAATCTGTCATCAAGTCGGTGCCTTTGGCCGTTTTAGGAAATGCAATTACGTCGCGAATACTCGGCGTGCCGCAAAGAATCGCCAGGAGCCGGTCAAAGCCCAGCGCGATTCCGCCGTGCGGTGGGGCGCCGTATCGAAACGCTTCGAGCATATAACCAAAACGCGCTTTCACCAAGTCGGGTGGGATCTGCAAAATCTCCTCAAAAATAGTTTTCTGCACGTCAGGTTGATGAATCCGAATTGATCCGCCGCCGAGTTCAACACCGTTCACCACAATGTCATAATGCTGGCCGCGAACTTTTTTCGGTTCAGTTTTCAGCAGTGGAATATCTTCCGTCACCGGCGCCGTGAACGGATGATGACTTGAATACCAGCGATTTTGTTCGCGATCAAAACCGAGCAGCGGAAATTCAATCACCCAGAGAAAATTAAATTGTTTCGGATCAATCGTTAACTTCCCCTGTCCTTTCAAAATGTCGGCGCAATAAAGCCGGATTTTGCCGAGAATTTCGCAGGCATTCAGCCATTGATCCGCCGCGAATAAAATCAAATCGCCTTCTTCAATTTTTAATTTTTCAGTGAGCGCGGCTTTTTCAGCGTCAGTGAAAAATTTTACAATGGGCGATTTCCATTCGACTGGTGGCGGCGACGTCCCCGTCGCTCCGGGTGCTTGTGACGACGAGACGTCGCCGCCACGTTCGACTTTGATAAACGCCAAACCCTTTGCGCCAAAACTTTTCGCGTGCTCGGTCATCGTTTCGATCTGGCCTTGCGTCACATCCGCGAGACCTTTCGCGTTCAGCGCTTTCACTATGCCGCCACTGGCAATTGCGCCGCTGAAAACTTTGAATGCGCTGCCGCGAAATTCTTCCGTGAAATCAACCAGTTCCATTTCAAAGCGCGTGTCGGGTTTATCAATGCCGTAACGATTCAGCGCTTCGGTAAATGAAATTCGTTGGAACGGCGTCGGCACTTCCCGATCAAGGGCGATTTTCCAAACGCGCTTTAGCAAACCTTCGATCAAATTATAAATATCCTCGCGTTCAATGAAACTCATCTCCAGATCGAGTTGCGTAAATTCCAGTTGCCGATCCGCGCGTTGATCTTCATCTCGAAAGCAACGAGCCAATTGATAGTATCGCTCCACGCC
>JALYXC010000117.1 GCA_030947315.1 Verrucomicrobiota bacterium
GCCTTAATAACCGCTTTACATAAAAATTTAAATTCTGTGAAAGATCGAATTTCTCTACAGTTTTCCAAAGCATCTTTTACACGATTATGGGCAAGTTGGAAAGCCTCAAAAGGAAACGATGCAGAATTATTTTGTGAATTTAAATTATGGTTTGAATTTTGACGGTGAAATAAAACACGAGAGCGTTCAGAACCAGTTGCACTTACCTCAACGTCCCCCTGCAAAAGCGATCCAGGTTCGTCGGAACAAGATTGATACATGGGATGTTCCAAAGAGCGGGCTTCTCCATTAGTGTGGTAGGTGGGTGACGGACTCAGATCAGAGGAAGGCACTTGAGGAGTTCGCAAAGGCGGCTCAATCAAAGCGTGAATGTATAAAACGGGAGGTAATTCAGGCGAATCAACTCTAAAGGAAATTTTTGGAACCAAAGAAATTTTTTGTTCACCCAAAGCGGTCCTGATTAACGTGGCCAGTCGATGATAAGAACAAGCAAAAGAAAATTCGTTTTCAACATAGAGTCTCCCCCAGAAAGCCATTTCTTTACGCCGTGCCGGATTAGAGTATAATATTTTTATAGCTTCCGCCAATGATTCGGGCGCGACATTCTTCACGACGTGTCCACAAATCCCCTGGCCTAACGCTTCCGGCACTCCACCGACTGCATAGCCGATAGAAGGCGTACCGCAAGCGGCTGCTTCGATGAATACCTGGCCAAAAGCTTCTTCCAGACTAGGACCTACAAAAACATCAGCGGCGGAAAACAACATGGCTTGCTGCAGCGGATCAGTGGTGTAGTCAAAGTAAACTAAATTTGGCAAATCCAGATTGTTTGAACCTTCATTATAACCCGCGCAAACTGTGACTACATCCGGCAGATTAAGCAGCTTCAATGCTTGAACCAGATGCTCCGTTCCTTTCCGACTATCGCCCAGATTAGAGCAGGAAAAAAGTAGAATAAATTTATCCTGCGGAAGTCCCAGAGATTCTCTACAAGAAACTTTATCGCGCACTTTGAAAGTTTCAAGTGGCAATCCATAGTAAACCAATCCACAATGGGTTTTAAACTCTCCGTCAGTTGAAAACACCTCCTCAATTTTCTGCATCGTCCATTGACTGTCTCCCGCCAAAAATAGTTTGTTTAGTTTTGAAAGTATCTTTCGTTTGGCTTTCCAAGCGGGATAGATTTGTTCAGGCGCTAATTTTGGATACTCACAAGCAGTTGGGCAAAGGGAGTCGCATCCTGTTAGATACTTGGCGCAATCTCCATGGTACGCGCATCGGCCAGTCAGAAGCCAAAGATCATGCAGGAAAAATATGGTTGGCCATTTCAAGGCTATGCCCTCCAAAAAAGTTGGTTCTAAATTTGCGCCATGCAAATTGCCGAGAATAACAATATCGGGATTTACTTTCTCAATTTCATAAAGGGCTAATTTTTCCAGGAGTTTTAGTGTCTCCGGTTGGTTAAAGTTGTTGTCGGCTATGGCCATGGGAAAAATATCATGGCCTGCGAGTAAAAGCGCGCGAGCCAGCCGGTGATGAGCGATACCTGCGCCATAGCGAAAGCCATTGTCGTTGAATAAGACAATTTTAAGACTGTTCTTTTCCGCGCTGGGCAATTTATTTTTTTTGGGGAGGGTATGTTTATCCCTGAATTTCTGCGCTACTCGTCGCAACTCCGGTTTGTAGTCTTCGGCATGAAAAGTTTTTTGTTCAGCATGAATTCGATAAAGCGCCAAAGGTCGGCCAATTACTTTAAGTGTCGCGCCAACTTCGGCGAACCGGATCCAAAGTTCATAGTCCATGCTGAAAAAGAGATCTTCTTCCACCCGCCCTCCCGCTTTCAGCCAGAGTTCTCTTTTAAAAAATACCTCCGGCTGGAAAAAGAACTGCCCTTTCAACCAGCAATTTTGCACGTCGAGCAGTTCTTCCAAGGGCAACCGGCCATTTTGACAACTGGTTAAATGCTGTTCTTTGACCAGTCCGTTTTCATGTAGTTGGCAGATGCCAGCGACTAAGTTGGCTGAAGAGGTATGGAAAGCTAAAGCCACCGCGGCCAACGCTCCCGGCGCCAGCATATCATCGCTATTCAACCAGCTAACAATCTGGCCCGTAGTTAGGGCAAATCCTTTATTAATAGCATGACTCTGGCCGCGATCTTTCTCGCTGACCCACGAGGTGAGCTTGTCAGAATGTCGTTGGAGGATATCGATCGTTTCATCCGTGGATCCGCCATCAATAATGATATACTCCAGGTTCGGATAGTTCTGTTGAGTGACGGAGAGGATAGTTTCTTCCAAAAATTGGCCTTGATTAAAAGACGGAGTTACAATTGAAATTTTAGGCCATGGCTCTCCGTCAGGCATTTTCTCCGGAAGAGTAAAATCGCTCACGGGACTATAAAGCCAGGGAGCGCGTCCGCTTAATCCGCGAGATATTTTGGAATCCGCTCTGGGAAAGACATTACGCGTGGGTGATTCCATAGTTGGTCGATTCATCAATTGTTGGGTAAGTTTTCTGCTATTTTTAAAAATGTCTTATCTTTAACTCGGTTTTTTAGTTCCTGAATTTTTTTCCTTTGCCGGCCCCGGGTGAAACGTGCTTCCCAAGCCATTGGGTAAAAAATCCAAAACTTGTTTCTTTTGCGATACTTCTCGAGCCTCTTCTGAGATTCCAGGCGAAGTTGGGTTTCCGCCAACAATCTGGAAAACTCTCTGAATTTTTCCGTTGAACTGGATAATCCTTGCGCAATGAAATCCGAGAAAGGCCCTAATCCGTTGAACGGCGCGGCGGTTCCCAAAATCGCGCTTTGTTCCTTTTGCAGGCGTTCGCCGATCTCGATAATAGCTTCGCATAAGAATTTAAATTCTGCGAGTGATTGAATTTCTGGACAATTTTCCAAAGCGTCTTTAACGGCATTATGGGATAGTTGGAAGGTTTGGAGAGAAAGCTCTGAAGAATTCTGTTTTGAATTTTCAGGATGAAATACAATTCTCGAACACGCCTGAGGGGTTACTCCGAATTTCATCTTCGCCGAGTTTAGTATGGCCCACGAGGAATGGTCGGCCGTTCCAAAATCGGGTAGAAAAGAATTATTTTTAAAAATCTCCGAGCGATACAAGTTACTCGCCGGGCTACCGAGAAGGGAGCTTCCTCCGTTAGTAATAGCATAATAGACTACCTTGCTCGTATTGAGAATTTGAGGAGTAGTTAGTTTTAAATCTTCAATGATGCGGTGTATCGGCCATCGCATATCGGAGAAAACCTCGCCTTGAGCGCTTATGAACTCGGGCTTGCTTAGTAGAACATCGCATTGGAGTTGCTCGGCCGTATCGGTTAAATGCAACAATCCCTCGCGCGTAATAATATCTCCAGCCGGCGCGAGGTAAATGTATTTGCCCCGAAGCGGGTGAAGGTCGTAGTTCCAGGATTGTGTCGGACCTCGCGGGCTATCACAAATCCTAAAATTCCGATGACTAAAATGGTGTTTAATATAATCCACCGTGCCGTCAGTGGAATGGCCATCCAGGACGACGATTTCTTGAACCATATCTCCCCACTGCGTCATGCTTCTCAAATGCTCCGGCAAATAAGCCATTGAGTTGCGTGTGGAAATCAAGACGCTGACCGGCAGCTCCCTTCCCAGGTTCTCAGAGTCAACCAGGGCCGATCGCGATGCACCTATTCTTTCGGAAACAGACTTCTGATTTTCCTTTGCCCTTAAACGAGCTTCATAGTCATGGAGAAGCGGTTCCGAACCAGTGGAGATAAACGGCACTTCTTCCAGGGCGAAATCAGGCTTCGAATTGTCAGGAACAAATGAAGAATTGAATTTTGGGACAGCCAATAAAAGTTTGTAGAGAGAAAGATAGTGTTGAGCTTGTCCGGTTAAAGTATGCCTTTGCTGTATTTGCAGCGCGCAATTTAAGCTCATTGTATTCAGCAATGTCTTGCGTTTCACGCTGGCAAGAATCATCTCGGCAAACTTCTGGCGGTCATCCACCGGCGCCAGCCAGCCAGTCAAGCCAGGCGTTACCAGGTCAGGAACTCCGCCGATATCATGCGCAATGACCGGCGTGCCGGAACTCATTGCCTCCAAAATTGTAGTCGGCAAATTGTCTTCGGTGGAAGGCATTATAAAAATATCCGCCGCTGCGTAAAGCGCCCGCAAAACTTCGTTCGAATTGATATGCCCGAAAGTTTTTATCGGCAACCATGGGAAGTTTAGTTTTTCAGAGTGGAGGCCAAAAGCGATAAAACCGATTTTGCCTTGTTCGACCTGGCTGCGAAAATCAGATTCTTCCAGACAAAGTTGGATGGATTCCAGCAGCGGTTCGAACCCTTTTCGTTTTTCGTTGATGGTATCCGCGCCAAAAAGAAAATAGAATGCGTCGGGATTCAATTCAAATTTCTCTCGCGCTTCCTTTTTTGGCATGGGCCGAAAAGCGGAGGTATCTATTCCATTGGGAATAAGGCTGATTCGGGAATTCCGGAAAACCGCGCTCTCTCTGGCGCAAACCGCCATCCAGCGACTCGGCGCGACTATCGCGATTTCGTGCGCGGGCAAAAATTGTTTTGTGTTAGCCAGGAGAATTTCCGTCAAGCGCAAATGATTATCTTTCAACTGCGGACAATCCGCGCAGGTCATTTCGTACTTTCGGCAACCGGCTGAAAAATGACAGCCGCCCGTGAAAGCGCGTTGATCATGCAAGGTCCAGACGAGCGGTTTGCCTAAGTTCCGGAGACCATTAATCGTTTCCGGCGAAAGCAAATCCACCACCCAATGAAGCTGAATAATGTCCGCCTCGCGCACGAGCGGATGAAGCGATAGATCATATCCTTCCTGCGACAATGAAAAGTAAGTGTTCGAAATTTTCGTTCGATTTTGATTGATCTCGCATTGTTGAATTTGTTGCAGCGCGGTGACTT
The DNA here is from genome assembly GCA_030947315.1 of Verrucomicrobiota bacterium. Taxonomy (GTDB): domain Bacteria; phylum Verrucomicrobiota; class Verrucomicrobiia; order Limisphaerales; family CANJXF01; genus JALYXC01. Next base: position 4,927 of record JALYXC010000117.1, read on the forward strand.
TTTCGTTATCTGCGGGCCGCGCAGTTAATGGCAATTTAATGACGCTCGGATCTTCTGAAACTTTATGGCGTGTGAGCAGCGAAGATTCATGGCCAAGAGTTTGCAACGCTTTATGCAAACCGTAAGCGCTGCGGGCCGCGCCGCCCTGAATATCGTAAGTATTGATGTGAACCACCCGCATAAAACATTTAATGTTGCGTTTTTTAGCGAAAGCGAAAGTAGAAATTTCGGTTCATAGAAAAATAATATCCAATAAAATACTAAAAAAATTGCATTTCTTCGCTAAATTTCAGCCAAAAAAAATATTTTAACTTTTTTCAAAAATGTCTTTACACCACTATGTATGGTGCTAATCTGCGCGCGTTACCCAACTAAATGGGGTGAGCTGACGCCGTTTTGACTCGGTTTCCCCATTAAAGCAGGGACGTTTTTGTTTTCGCATGGATCATTGGGTTCATTCGAAAATTCGGTTCTCCAACATTTAAACAAAGAAAGATGCAACTATGATTGACACTCGCGCAGACGTTTTGTCTCCTCAAAAAACAACCAATCGGCGCGCCCAAGTTTCCGCCACTCGCCGCGCGCCTTCTCCCTCGAAAAAAACAATGCGCCTCAAACGCCTTTTTAGCGATACAAAAATAAAACCGTTCGACCAAATCGAATGGGAAAAACGAACCGCCGAAATCACCGATGATGCCGGGAAAATTATTTTTAAACAGGAAGATGTCGAGGTGCCAAAATCGTGGTCCATTCTCGCGACCAAAGTAGTGGTTTCAAAATATTTTTACGGCGAACAAAACACGCCTGAACGGGAAACTTCCGTGCGGCAATTGATTCATCGCGTTTGCCGCACCATTGCGGATTGGGGTATTGCGGATGGATATTTTTCCAAGGCCGATGGCGAAATTTTTTGCGATGAGCTAACCTGGCTTTGTGTCAACCAGTATGGCGCGTTCAATTCGCCCGTTTGGTTTAACGTCGGACTTTTTCCTCAATACGGCGTCGGAAAAACTTCTGCAAAAGGCAATTGGTTTTACAACCGAAAAACGAATAAAGCTCAACGCGCCTCAACCCAGTATGAATATCCGCAAGGCAGCGCCTGTTTTATTCAATCGGTGGAAGACAACATGGAAGACATTATGCGACTGGCCCACAGCGAGGCGATGCTTTTTAAATATGGCTCCGGCACGGGAACCGATTTATCTCCGATTCGTTCCAGCAAAGAAAAATTGAGCGGGGGAGGTCGTCCGAGTGGCCCGCTTTCATTTCTGAAAGTTTATGATCAAGTTGCTAATGTCGTAAAGTCCGGCGGAAAAACCCGGCGCGCCGCTAAAATGAATACCTTGCGCGACTGGCATGGCGACATCGAAGAATTTATTGACGCCAAACAGAATGAAGAAAAAAAAGCCTGGGCGCTCATTGAACAAGGTTACAACGGCTCTTACAACGGCGACGCTTACGGCAGTGTGATGTATCAAAATGAAAATCTTTCCGTGCGCGTTTCGGACGAATTTATGCAAGCCGCGCAAGACGGAAAAGAATGGTGGACCCGCACTGTTATCGGCAACAAATCGCTTGAGAAAAAAGATGCCAACACTCTGCTGAATAAAATCGCACAAGGCACTCATATTTGCGGAGATCCTGGCCTGCAATATGACGGTTCAATTCAAAAATGGCATACCTGCAAAGGAACCGAGCCGATTCATTCCACCAATCCTTGTTCCGAGTATGTCTTTCTCAACAACACCGCTTGCAATTTAGCTTCCTTGAATTTGATGAAGTTCAAACGCGAAGACAGCGTTTTTGATCTGGAACGGTTCAAAGCGGCTGTGCGCATTTTTATTACCGCGCAGGAAATTGTAGTTGATAACGCCAGTTATCCCACAGAAGTCATCGCCGAAAACTCGCATATTTTTCGCACGCTCGGTTTGGGTTATGCCAATCTTGGCTCGCTGATTATGAGTTACGGCTTTGCCTATGACTCCAATGAAGGCCGCGCTTTGGCCGGGGCCATCACGTCAGTCATGACTGGTCACGCTTACGAGCAATCGGCGGAAATCGCCAATGTGATGGGCACTTTTAAAGGTTACAAAGATGCTCGCTGCGCGGGTGTGGAAAAACCAGTTTCTAAAAATAATATTGAAGCAATGCGGGACGTTATCAAATTGCATCGTCAAGCCGTGGAAAAAATTCAACCGAGCCGCGAATTTACTTATCTCAAAGATGAGGCCCGCCATTGCTGGAATCGCGCACTGGATCGAGGACAAAAATATGGTTATCGCAATGCGCAAGTCACCGTACTCGCGCCTACCGGCACCATTGCTTTTCTGATGGATTGCGACACGACTGGCGTCGAACCGGACATCGCGTTGGTCAAGTATAAATTGCTGGCCGGTGGAGGTATGTTGAAAATGGTCAATCGGATCGTGCCCGAAGCACTGCGACGACTCGGCTATAACGAAACCAAATCCAAAAATATTATTTCTCACATCGAAGCATTCGATACCATTGAAGATATCCAAGACGACAGCGCGCCCTGCTCGCCCGCCAAGGAAATCTCCTCTTCTATCATTCGCAGCGGCTTAAAGCCGGAACACCTTCCTATTTTCGATTGCGCGTTTAAAGCTTTTCGCGGCCAACGCAGCATCAGTTATATGGCTCATTTAAAAATGATGGCCGCCACCCAACCCTTTATCAGCGGCGCGATTTCCAAAACCGTCAACCTGCCGAACGGGTGCAGTGTTGCCGACATTCGCGATGCTTACGTGCAAGCCTGGAAAATGGGATTGAAATGTGTGGCCATTTATCGCGATGGCTCAAAACGTTCTCAGCCGCTCAACATGCAAAAAACCAACGAAGGCGGAGAAAAAACCGAATCCAGAATCCAGAATTCCGCATCCAGAATTCCGCATCCAGATTCTAAAATTCAGGAACTCCAAATCGAAATCGAAGTATTGCGTCGCGAATCCACTCAGCCTTTGCGCCGTCGGCTACCTGATACTCGCACCGCCATCACCCACAAATTCGATATTGCCGGACACGAAGGTTACTTGACAGTTGGCCTTTTTGAAGATGGCCAGCCGGGCGAATTATTTATCACCATGGCCAAAGAAGGTTCCACCATTGGCGGATTGATGGACAGTATTGGAACCTTGACCAGCATGGCCTTTCAATATGGCGTGCCGACCGAAACGTTGTTGAAAAAGTTTGCGCACCAACGTTTCGAGCCATCCGGCTTTACCAAAAATCCCGAAATTCGAAATGCCTCTTCCATTATTGATTACGTTTTTCGCTGGCTCGCTTTCCAATTTATTCCGGGCTATCGCGAAAATAATTCGGTTAATCCCGCGCAAGGCGAATTGGCCATGCCTGGTTTGCTGGAAGAAGTGAAAAAAAAAATAAATCGGCCCGTCGCGGATTTGCCGCTCACTGAAGAAGCCGAAGATGAATTGCGCCCCGCGCACGTCGCACTTCACGGGAACGGACAAAATTCCACGCGAACTATTTCGAGTTTCAGCGCGACGATTGCGCATTTTCAACAAGACGCTCCCACGTGTCCAACCTGCGGCAATGTCGCCGTCCGCAATGGCGCTTGTTACAAATGTTTAAATTGCGGAGAAAGTCTCGGCTGTTCCTAAACAGCATTGCCCAAAAAATCGGCAGTAGTTCACAGTTTTTTTTTGTCACGGAATCGGATGCGGTTCGCGCCAGTGATGGCCGAGTTGCGCGAGCAATTCATCCGCGACGACTGGTCCCCAGCTTCCGGCGGGATAAAATTCTTTTTCTGTCAATGGCTGTTTAGACCAGGCTTCGCGAATCGGATCCACAATGCTCCAAGCCGTTTCGACTTCATCGCGGCGAATAAAAAGCGTAGCGTCGCCGGAAATCGCTTCGAGCAAAAGTCGTTCGTAGGCTTCGGGCGTGTAGGCGCCAAATTCTGTATCGTAATCAAAATGCATTCGCACGGGACGCAGTTCCACACTGGTGCCCGGGACTTTGCCGTTGAACCGGAGAAAAATTCCTTCGTTCGGCTGCAGTCGTAATGTAATCGCGTTGCTGTCCAATTTTGCTCCGCATTGCGCAGCGAACAAAACATTGGGCGTCGGACGAAATTGAATACGCACTTCGCTCGCGCTAACGGGAAGATTTTTGCCCATGCGCAAATAAAACGGCACGCCTGACCAGCGCCAATTATCAATTAAAATTCGCAGCGCGACGTACGTCTCGACATTGGAATCAGGTTTTACTTTTTCTTCCTGCCGATAAGCGGGACGCGGCTGGCCGTCAATTTCACCGGCGGCGTATTGGCCGCGCACCACATTGGCGGCGACCTGGCTGGGATCCAGCGGGCGGACGGATTTCAATAATTTAACTTTTTCATCGCGAATAGATTCAGCTTCCAGGGAAACGGGCGGCTCCATCGTGACCAGCGAGAGCACTTGCAGCATATGATTTTGCACCATGTCCCGCAACGCGCCGGCTTCCTCGTAATATCCGCCGCGCCCCATGACGCCAAGTTTTTCGCTGACGGTAATTTGCACGTGATCCACACATTGGCGATTCCAAAGCTGCTCAAAAATCGCGTTGGAAAAACGGAACATCAAAATATTTTGCACCGTTTCCTTGCCGAGATAATGGTCAATGCGGAAAATCTGTTTTTCGTACGCGTAGCGGGTCAATTCCGCATTCAGACTTTTCGCGGAAGCGAGATCGTGGCCGAACGGTTTTTCCACGACAACCCGCTGCCAAAATTTCTTGGATTGTTCTTTATGCAACAATTTTGAATCGTGCAAATGTTGAACAACTTCGGCGAACTGACTGGGCGAAGTGGAAAGATAAAATAAAATATTCCGACGCAGCAATTCATTCTGGTAGGCGGCCAATTGCTTTTCCAATTTTAAATAAGCGCTCGGATCAGAAAATTCTCCCTGACAATAAAATAAATTCGCCGCGAAGGCCCGCCATTGCGCATCGTCCACCTCCTTAAAGCGGGAAAATTCTTTCATACCCTGAAGCAATTCCTCGCGAAAAGAATCGTCCGTTTTTTCACGCCGGGCAAAACCGATAATGCGAAATGGAGTGGGCAATTGCTTCTCACAAAAAAGATGAAAAAAAGCCGGAATTAATTTCCGCGCAGTCAAATCTCCGCTCGCCCCGAAAATAACAATCGAACAAGGCTCGACGGCTTTCCTGTGAAAATCGAGTCGGCAGGTCAGCAATTCGTCGAGTTGATTTAAAGTCTCCATCAAGAAAGAATGGCCGCGATCCGCGCGCGTTTCAATCAAACTTTTGTCCAGCCGATAACGAATGCTGAATAAAAATTAGAATAACGTAGAGCGGGCGTCTCACCGGCCCGGCCCGAGCGCAAGGTGAAGCTAACCTGGGTGTTCTCTATTGTTCCTTAACTACCGCGACTCGTAGGGTTGGAAAAGTTCGGCCAGTTGGTCGCGAACAATGGCCGCAACATCGAAGGGATTGGAACTATTTCGGAAAACGTTTTCGAGAGTGTAAGCCATGACTTCCAGTGGAGAATTCCGATAACCCATGCGTTCAAGTCCATCAGCGTATTTCTGAAGAAACTGTTTCGGCCCAAGCGCCTGCCACTGTATCACATGAACCAGTTCGTGAAAATGATGAGGTTCATTGCCACGCATCTCCTCCCTGGAAAAAAACGTATCGAGATAAGTGATACCTGATCCATCCATGTTTTCAAACTCAGAGAATTGGCTGAGACCCAGGGCGCTCAACGGCGGTTTGGGTAAGTCCAAAACATAAACCACTTTGGCTGATCCCAGAACGGCGGCGCTAAAATAGTCCGGCAACCTTTTGAAACCAAGCGACGCGATTGTGCATGCTTGGGAAACATGTTGGGCAATCGTCTGCTCAATCCATTCTAATATTCGGGGATACCTCTCTTCAAATTCTTTTGGAGTCATACGCACTAATTTTTATTTCATTTTTTCGGAAGCTCGCCGATAAACCAGTCTTCAACTCTCTGGCGGGCCCAAGGCGTTTTACGAAGAAACGTCAGACTTGATTTCACCGACGGATTAAATTGAAAACAACGCACCGGAATGCGATGCGCCATTTCATTCCAGCCATGCCGCTGGACTAATTCAGTGACGATTTTTTCCAACGTGATCCCATGCAACGGATCGCGCGGATGAGATGAAGGCGTGGTCATTTTACAATTCTCCTTTGAAAGCTTTATTGAGGATGGACGGGGAGCAAGGCATCCAGTTCGGCGGCGGTCTCGGCTTGCAGACACTTCAACGCGTCCACCTCTGACTGCAATGCGTCCAATTCGGCCACGATTCGGCGTTGTTCGGTCAATGGGGGAAGCGGAGTTTTTAAATTCCGAAAAATTTTCATGTTTGTGCGCGGCATCTTTGTGCCTATGGAATCTTTGTGAACCATCTCAACCACCGATGGTGATCGAAGAAACCAAGCAAAAAATTCGCGACTCAATTTTTTAACATCGGGTTGAAGAACAACTATCTCTGTTGTTCCAATGCCCGCAAAATTTGGTATTGCAACCTTGTTAAGATAGGGACGCAATTTGGAATATAGAACGGAAGTC
>JALYXC010000369.1 GCA_030947315.1 Verrucomicrobiota bacterium
CAACGCGATTCTCCTCGGCAGTCCGACAAACATGGCTTTTGGCGGAGAAAATTTTGACGAACTTTATTTTGCGAATCTCGCGCGAACTACAATTACCCGCGCAAAAATCGGTGTAAAAGGCCAGACGCTTGCCAATCAAAGAGTAATAAACCATTGAATCGCCGCCTGCGCGGAGACTGTAAAAAAATATTTTATCGTTTGTAATATTTTCCCGATTGCCTGCGACTAAAAAGAAAAACCTGCTGCCGATGAAACGGGAACTGGAATCGTTGCTCGATCCGCAAGACATAGCGGAAGAGCCTAAAAACAAAAAAAATATGACCAAACTCATGCTCATTGGAATTGTGATGATTTCGCTCGGCGCGATCGTGTTCGTTCGCGGGAAAGACAATAAACCTCCGGCGATTGAATATTCCGATCCCGTTTCACAAATGCTCGAAAAGATTCGCGTGAAACACAACTTTCCCGCGCTGGCCGCCGCCGTGGTCGTCGATGGGAAAATTGTTGTGACCAACGCAGTTGGCTTTCGCAAAAACGGCGGCACGGAAAAAGTCACGGTGGACGACAAGTTCCACCTTGGTTCCGTCACGAAATCAATGACGGCCACCGTCGCGGCGATGCTGGTCGAACAGGGGAAAATTTCCTGGACGACAACCATCGGTGAAATATTCCCAGAATTAAAAAGTGAAATTCATCCCGACTATCTGGGCGTCACGCTGGAACAATTTTTGTCGCAACGAAGCGGCGCACCGGGCAATGCACCAGACGATTTGTGGCGTAAAGCATGGGCAGCGAAAGGCACGGCGGCTGAACAACGGCTGGATTTCATCAAAGGAATTCTCGCGCGCAAACCGGAGGCGAAACCGGGAACGAAATTTATTTATTCCAATCAGGGTTACACCATCGCTGGTGTGATGCTGGAAAAAGCCGCCGGCAAAACGTGGGAAAATTTGCTGCGCTCGATGTTGTTTGAACCGCTCGGCATGACCACGGCCGGATTCGGCGCGCCTGCCTCGCTCAACAAAGTCGATCAGCCTTGGGGTCACAAAAAAATGTTTTTAGGCCGCGAACCAGTTCCGCCCGGCCCAAGTGCGGATAATCCACTGGCGATCAGTCCAGCGGGTGCGGTGCATTGCTCAATGGGCGATCTGGCGAAATATGCAGCCTTCCACATGGCCGGAGAACGAGGCGAAAGCAAATTGCTCAAAGCGGAATCTTTTAAAAAACTGCACACCGCTGTCGCCGACAACGATGATTACGCCCTCGGCTGGATCGTGCTGAAACGCCCTTGGGCCAATGGCCGCGCGCTGATGCACAATGGCTCGAACACGATGTTTTACGTCGTCGTCTGGATGGCCCCCGACAAAAACTGCGCGGTCATTGCCGCATCAAACATTGGTGTGGATCAGGCATTCGAAGGCTGTGATGAAGCAGCCGGGAAACTGATTGAACAATATTTTGGGAAGTGACTGTGGTTTCAGATTCTTTTTTGCTTCAAAGAATCCGCCGGACGGAGTTTGATTGAGGAATGCTACGGCTCCAAAACAAAGTTACCATCGTTACCGGAGCCGCTCACGGCATCGGCAAAGCCATCGCGGAGATTTTTGCAGAAGAAGGCGCGGATGTTTCCATCGCCGACCTCGATGAAACTGCTGGGGAAAAAGCGGCGTCGGCCATTCGCAAAAAAGGTGGCGCAGCCATTTTTATTCGTTGCGACGTTTCATCGGCGGAACAAGTTGCGCACGTCGTCAAGCGTGCTGCCGATAAAAACGGGCGAATCGATATTCTGTGCAACAACGCCGCTTACATTTCCAAATGGCACAACGCGGCGGAGGCTTCCGATGAAGAATGGGAAAAATGTTTTCGTGTGTCGCTGATGGGAACGCAATTTTTTACCCGCGAAGTTTTGAAATTCATGATTCCCAAAAAAAGCGGTTCGATAATAAATATCAGCTCGATTCAAGGACTCGTTGGCGGAAGAAATTCCGCTGCCTACACGACGATTAAAACCGGCCTCATTGGATTTACGCGCAGCGTCGCCTACGATTTTGGGCCGCACAATATTCGTTGCAATGCGATTTGCCCCGGCGCAATTCAAACCCGTATTTCACCGAAGCCCGGCGAAGAACTTTACGCGCGGCAAGTCAGCAAAACTTTTCTCGCTCGTGTAGGCCAGCCGCGTGAAGTGGCCAACGCCGCGCTTTTTTTTGCCTCGGACGAATCATCGTACATCACCGGCGTAATTTTGCCGGTGGATGGCGGCTGGACGGCTATGTGATTGTGATGGACGCCGCCACTTAACTTGAATAATTTTCTGAGCAACTTCAACTGAAAGGAAAATTATGAGAATGTTCGTCAAAGCCGAAGTGTTCCACTCCATCACCTCCGATGAGGACGTGGCGAAGTTGCGCGAAGCTGTCGGCAAGCAAATAAAAAAAATCACGGACTCCGGCAAAATGGAAGCAGGCTGGGTTTGCGCCGGAGTGCGAATGCCGATGTTCATTGTCAACGTCGAGTCCGCGAGCGAACTAATGGGACTTCTGGGAAATATTTTCGTCGATAATTTTAAAATCGAAATCCATCCCATCATCAGCCTGGAAGAATTGGGAAAATATTTTGCCGCCAATCCGGTCGGCAAATAATTCATCGCAAGACGCCGAGGCGCAGAGGGAAAAGACAGAATCAACAAAATTTACAGAAGTGTTTCCAGGCTTCCGCGGTCGTTTTCAATTTTGTTAATTCAGTTCATTCTGTCTTTTTCTCCGCGTCTCCACGATGAACGTTTTGACAGCGTTTTCAAAATCGTTAGCATCCGCGCATGCCGCAAAAACGCCGCCAAATCCGTTTGACCTTCGTTGCCAGTGGGGAATCGGTTCTCGCCGAAATGCTCGACGAGGACGCGCCGGTCGTTTGCCAGCATGTTTGGGAAATTTTGCCCATCGAAAGCAAAACTATTCATGGCATGTATTCGGGCGCGGAAGTTTTCATGATGGTGGATAATCTGCAGCCTGTTCCGCCCGAAAATCTCGCGCAACTCCCGTTGCCCGGCGAACTGCTTTATTTTTACGACAACAGCAGTGGAGCAGTCGGAACAAAAAAACCGATCTCCGAAATTGTTTTGGTATATGGCCGTGGGGTGGTTTTGCGCGCGCACGAAGGAGTGCCGACGCAGGCCAGCCTTTTTGCCCGCATTCCGGGCGATTGGAAATATGACTGGAACGATTTTGCCGCAGCCTGCCGCCGTTCGCGCTGGGAAGGGCCGCAGATTTTGCGAATTGAGCAGATGAAAACTTGAATGAAAACGATGCAGAAATATGGGCAGAACGAAGGTTGACCGGAGACCCCCGGCCGACCCTCGCCCGGCAACGGAGGCGTGGCAGCCACCTAACCCACTACGGGGCCTTCGGCCTCGAGCGACCAATGAAAGCGAATTCCGGCAAAGTAAATTCCGGGCACGATTCCAAATCGGGCGCGCTGCAATTAAAAACTGCGGATGTAATATTCATCGGTAAAAGACTTCGACAAGATGCAGCAGTTCCGTCGTTCGCGACATTTAAATTTTAAAAAAATCTCGTAATAATTTCGCGGGCTTAAAACCTATCCGA
>JALYXC010000126.1 GCA_030947315.1 Verrucomicrobiota bacterium
AACCCTGCCGTGCCACGGCGAGCCTTCGCCCTTCCAAAATCACCGACCCGATGGGCAACGTCACCACGTTCAACTACGACGCGAACGACAATCTCAAAGTCGTTCGTCATTTTGGGGAAACGAACGATGTGCCGGGCACGAATGGAAACATTCGTCTCGCCGAGTCGCGGTACGAATACGATGGGTTGGATCGCCTTGTCCGCTCGCGCGATTCATTCTTCAGCTTGCCGACGCAATCGCCCGTTGGTGACGGCGAGCGCACCACGACGTTTGCCTACGCACCGAACAGTGAATGCACGAGCGTCACCGACGACTTGGGCCACGCGACGACTTACGCGTATGACACCGCGTGCCGCCTTTCGTCTGTCAGCAGTCCCGGTGCAAAAACGGTGGTTGTGACCTACCGCGACATGGCCGGCAACGTCACCCGCACCACGCAGACTGACCTGCCCGATCTCGGCGGGCCGGCGCAGGTCTTCGCATGGACGAATGTTTACGACGCCTTGAACCGCTGCGTGAGCACCACGGACAACGTGGGCAACACCACTGTGTGCGCCTACGATTCGCGCGACAATGTCACGAGCATCATTGACCCGAACGGCAACCAAACGGTTTATGGCTACGACGGGCTTTCCCGCATGGTGAGCTTCGCATGTCTCCAAGGCGCGGCTTCGACGGGCATCGTTTTGAGCACCGGCCAGTTGGCTTATGACGACAACGACAACTCCATTTCCAGCACCGACGCCAATAGCAACGTGACGCAGCACACTTACGATTCCCTGAATCGCCTCACGCAAACCACGCAGGCCGACGGCACCCACCGCTCGCTCGTCTGGAGTCCGCGCAGCAATCTGATCCAGGAGACGGACGCGAACGGCACGGTCATCGTCCACACTTATGACGCGAACGATCGCTGCGTGGCGAATCAGATCACGCCGGGCGCGGGCGTCGCCTCGACGACGTTGAACGAGACGTTCGCCTATGATGGTTGCTCGCGGTTGGTCCGTTTTCAGGACGAGGATTGCGATGGCCGCTTGGACTACGATTCGCTCGGCAACAAATTGAGCGAAACGCGCAACGGGCTTGCCACCGTTTCCACTTACGACTCAATTGGCAACCGGCTTTCTCTCACTTATCCCGGCGGTCGCGCACTCACCTACGTTTACGATGCGTACGGTCGCTGCCCGAACATTCTCGAAGCCGGCGCATCGCTCTTCAGTTTTGCCTACGTCGGGTCGTCGTGTTTGTCGAAAGAGGTTTGCGGCAATGGAGTGGTTTCGCAGATCGACCGCGACGGCATCGTCGGCACGCCGAACGCGGCAGGCGATTTTGGCCAGGGCCAGATCAGCCGCGTCCGCCATACGCTGGGAACTTCGACGGTCATCAGCGAAGTCACGCTCGCGTGGGATCGCAACGGAAATAAAATCCAGCGCAACGACGCGATTTTCGCGCCCGCCATTCCGCGCACCAATTCAATGTTCTTGAGTTATGATGGGCTGAATCGTCTCGGCGAAGCCGTTGTGCTGCAAGGCTCGGCGCTATTGCGCGACACGACGTATGGATTGGATGCCATGGGCAACCGCACGAACGTCACGGGCGCGGCGAGTTGTTCCGGCAGCTACACGATGATCTCAACCGTGCCGCCGTCGGATTCCCAGATGAACCAATACACCGTTATGCCGTGCGACACGCGCGCCTACGATGATAATGGAAATCTCATCAGCCGCAGTTCGGCCACCGGCCCGGTGACTTACGAGTATGATTACGCCAATCGCTTGGTGCAGGTGCGCGCGTTGGATTTCAACACCGGTGCGTTGTCGCCCGTCGCCGCTTACCGCTATGACGCATTGGGAAATCGCATTTCAAAAACCGTTTATTCGACTGGCGCGCCCGCGATGACGGAGTTCCTTTACGATGACAGCAGCGTGATCGAGGAACGCGTGAGCGGCGCGGTCACGGCCACGTATGGCGTTTGCCTGACGAGATTCAGCCAAGGAGGCTACGGTGGGGCATGGGGGAAACTGCAGATGCGCCGCGGCGGGCAGGATTATTTTTTCCACACCGATGACCAGGGCAACGTCCTCGCGCTCACCACGACCGGCGGCGCGGTGGTTGAGCGATACGATTACGACGATTACGGCGCGGTGACATTTCTCACGAGCGACGGCGTTCCGACCACCGCAAAGTCTTCCGCCGTGGGCAATCCCTATTGCTGGCATGGCTTGCGCCTCGACCCCGAGACCGGGCTGAAAAACAACGACGGCGGAGATTATTTAGAAACGCAGAGCGGCCGTAGCCTCGCGCGCGCGCAAGATGACTTGCAGCGAACCGGAAGCATCGTCCAACTCTTGACCCGCAACAATCCGTGGAGCGGCGGCGGTGGCGAGCCCGGGTTAGTGATCAAATGCAGCTGCAAATTCAAAGAAGCTAGCAGGTTGTCGTTCAGAAAGGGTTACTAACCCAGGCTGCTGAGTCTGCTCCAATTGCTCAGGTTCGTGGTGGCTTCCATGAAATAAGTCTGGGCATCGATTCCACTTAAGACCTTCGCTCCTTAATCGCTGCCAAAATATCCGCCACAACTTCCGCCTTCGCCTTCGCGCCGACATTTCCTTTCCCATGTAAACGCACGCTGACATTTTCCGCTTCCACATCGCGACCACCGATGACGAGCATGGTGTGGACTTTGGCGGATTCTGCGTCGGCGATTTTTGCTTTGATTGGTTCAGGGCCAAAATCACTGCTCACGCGAACTTCGTTTTTTCGCAATTCGTTGGCGATGTCTTTCGCGTAGTTCACGAGATTGTCGTCTGCGTTAAGCGTCAGAACACGCACTTGATCCGGCGCGAGCCAGAGCGGGAAATTGCCGGCGTAATGTTCGATCAGGAATCCGATGAAACGTTCGTGCGTGCCGAGCGGCGCGCGATGAATGCACAACGGCGTTTTCTCGGAATTATCTTTGTCGCGATATTTTAGGCCGAACTTCGCGGGCACGGCGAAATCCACCTGGTTGGTGGCGATGGTGAATTCGCGGCCGATGGCGCTCCAGACCTGCACGTCGATTTTCGGGCCGTAAAACGCGGCTTCGTTCGCCACCTCGACGTAATTGATTCCGCTCTCGACGAGGACGCGGCGCACCATGTCCTCGGTTTTTTTCCAGAGTTCCGGTTCGTTGACGTATTTTTTGCCGAGACCTTCCGGCGACGACGTGCTGTAACGCATCTGATATTTTTCCAATCCGAAGATTTTGAAATATTTCAGATACATGTCGTTGACGGCGCGAAATTCCTCCGCGAACTGGTCTTCGGTGCAATAAATATGCGCGTCGTTCATGTTGAGCGCGCGGACGCGCATGAGGCCGAACAACTCGCCGGACTGTTCGTAGCGATAGCAGGTGCCGTATTCGGCCAGGCGCAATGGCAAGTCGCGATAACTGTGCGGTTCCGCCGCAAAAATGCGGTGGTGATGCGGACAGTTCATGGCTTTGAGGTAGTAACTTTCCGGCTCGCCCAGTTTTTTCAATTCGCCGCGCAACGTGGACAACTCGTTAAACGCCGCGACAATTTCCGACGGAACGGTTCCGACTTTAAGGGCTTCTTCAATCGAATGGAACTCTTCGGTTTTCATTGGTAAATTTCTCTGAGTTTTATGGGATGCAACCTCGTCATACTCGATCAGATTTCTTTTTGGTGCGATAAGGCGTGGCTTCCTCTTTGATGTGAAACCCAATTTCCTTTTCCGGTTTTTCGGGCGGCATCATCAGTTGACGCATGGCTTCAAACAAGGTGCTGATGCTGCCATCGTGATTTTCAATTTTGCGCTCTAGTTCCGCAAGCTTGTGGGCGAGTTCTTTGTGCAGTGAAAGCGTTTCGCGCAACTTCACGAACGCTCGCATGATGGCAATGTTGACGTGAACCGCTTGTTGGCTCCGCAGCACACTGGAGAGCATGGCGACTCCCTGCTCCGTGAAGGCGGAGATAGGTTTTCGCCGACCACCATGAGCGTAACTTGATGTTCCAATTTGGAACTTCAAGTTTGCCATCTCTTCGTCTGTAAGCTGAAACATGAAATCCGCCGGGAACCGATCCAGATTCCGTTTGACTGCCTTGTTTAAATTCCTAGTTTCCACGCCGTAAAGCGCCGCCAGATTAGAATCCAGCATCACCTTCTGACCGCGAATCAAAAAAATAGACTTCTCGATTCCCTCAACTGGAATGATGTCTAATCCTGTATTAACGGAATTCAAACTTTCTGGTTTCATTAGATAATTGAAATGCTGTCAGCACGTAAGGTTTCTCATTCCAGAATCTTGCTGCAAAAATGCGGTGGTGATGCGGACAGTTCATGGCTTTGAGGTAATAACTCTCCGGCTCGCCAAGCTTTTTTAATTCTCCGCGCAACGTGGACAACTCGTTAAACGCAAATAAGTCACGACTCGCCTCCGCGCGCTTGAGAAACCAGTTCGCTCAAAGGTTTGCCTCGTGGTTGTTCGCCCCAAATTTTTTTGGCGCGCCCCAAAAAATCAGGCTGGCTTGCCGGAACGACGCGGGCGACGACCTTTTCTTTCTCTGTCAATTCTACCTCTTCGCCGGAGGCAACCCACTCCAAAATCTGAGTCCACTGCTGCGGCAGTTGCTGAACGTTGGCGGTTTTCATCTGCCTTAAGATGATGTTTTTACTTTACTCACGCAAGCAGCATTGCTGCCGTCCGCGCTTTAAGGTTCCTAATTGGAACTCTAACGGATTTTTCTACGGGACATCTTGCCGCAAAAATGCGGTGGTGATGCGGACAGTTCATGGCTTTGAGGTAGTAAACTTCCGGCTCGCCCAGTATTTTAATTCGCCGCGCAACGTGGAGAATTCGTTGAAAGCATCAACCACGTGCTGGGGGGCAGTTCCGGCTTTGATGGCTTCTTCAATCGAATGGAACTCTTCGTTTTTCATTTCAAAAATCACAGCGTCAATTCCGCATAATCTCCCGGACGCAATGCCTGAATGGCGGCAATAATTTCAGGCGTCTTGGCTTTTACTTTTGGCCAACGATTGGTTGAAAGCACTAAAATCGCCAGCCGTCTGCCGGTTAGGTTTTGCTGATACTTGAGTTGTTGATCGGCGG
The DNA here is from genome assembly GCA_030947315.1 of Verrucomicrobiota bacterium. Lineage (GTDB taxonomy): Bacteria > Verrucomicrobiota > Verrucomicrobiia > Limisphaerales > CANJXF01 > JALYXC01. The sequence continues at coordinate 5,114 of JALYXC010000126.1, forward strand.
TCAAAAAAGCATCAAATACTCCTTCGGCGCGTTTGAGCAATTCGCCATTTTTCACACGTCCCCAACCATCTCTTGCGCTGTAGAAATTTCAAACTCCGCCAGTCGGCGGCGCAGCGGTTGAGGCATACATTCGTCAAAAAGAATTTTCACGCATGAACCAGCAATTCTTTTTTACTATGTTCCAGCACAGCGATTGCGTCCTGGCGTCGAACGGTTGGAAAACAGTCCAGAAATTCATCCAAGGACAGGTTGTCTTCCAGATATTCAAACAGCGATTGCACCGGCACACGTGTCCCGCAGAACACCGGAGTGCCGCTCATAATCTCCGGGTCAATTTCAATCGGCAGATTCGTTTTCATAGAGTGACGTTAAACTTTTAATATCAAGATGCAAAGGTGCTTTCCGGCTCGCCAAATTTTTTAAGCTGCTCGCGCAAAACGATGAATTCGTTGAAAACATCAACAATGTGCTTGGGCGCAGTCCCGGCTTTGACGGCCTGTTCAATCAAATTGAATTCTTCGGTTTTCGTAATGGCAGACATGGCAGAGAAAATAGCGTTACGCGGCGCGCAAAGGAACTTCAATTTTTCTCAATCACAGCAGTGGTGGCTGAAACTTGGATGGTGTTTTACTAGCGAATCAGATACAAATTTTCCATCGTGACCATCGAACTTTGCACGCGCCAAAAATGAGCAACGCCACATTCCGCATTCACGGGGACAACATTGTTGAGTGTGACAGGTGTTTGGATTTGCTTGCCCAAGCCTTCGATGCCCAAGTGCGATCCCTGTCTAGCGATCCGTTTCGTCCGGCATTTGAACTGACAAAAGATGGAAAAATTCTTTTCGGCATTGATTTAATTCCTGGTCATGGGCGATGGCAGATGAATTTACAAAAAATGTTCTGCGAACACGGCGCCCCTTTGCGTGAGGCAACAGACGTGGTGGTTACTAGAGTTTCTGATGACGGAAAGACCGAGATGGTTGTTGCTGCGCTTGAGTTTTGCAGCGCTCTTCCGGCTGGAAATAATGCATGGCAACGAAATGGCCGCGCGCTGGTGTGCGCTGTGGTTGGAATTCCATATCTTTACTTTGCAGATGTTGGCGGTGTTGAACTCGACGGGGGCAGGTCTGTTAAGGCATCGCGATTTCCCAATCCGATTGTTCCATTTTCGTATCTTACGGCCTCGCGGGCATATCGCGTCATTTGTCTTCCGGTCTACACCCCGAGCCCTTCGAGCGATGCCAAGACTCGCGCCGACTTCACTCCATCGTTCGGCGTAGAGATCGGGCATCGTTTAGTGCGTGCCATCATCGAAGGTGAATCACAAACACAGACCGAGTCGGAACTGACGGCTCGCGCCCTGTTGGCGGTCGAAATTCTTTCAGCTGGGCGAAAGCGGGTCGATACGCTTCGGGGAAAAGAATGGAGTCAGTTTTTGGATCAATCGAGCGCACAAGAGAAAGCCACTTGGCTGGAGCGCCGAAACATGCCGTGGACGCGGAAAACATCTGACAAGGTTCGAGTGTCGGCGACTTTTCTTAAACTCGTGAGTTTATTTGAAGCTGCTTCGAGTTTGGCCGTTGGTGCGAACGGGATTCCGATTTGCCTACTTCCACGGATAAATTGTGCCGGGCTTGCGAAAAATATTCAGCGACTTTATAACGGGCGTCTTGGGAATGATTTCATAACATGGTTTGCGTCAAGCAACACTCCATTGATTATTGTTTGGATTACAGGATTCAAACCTGGCGGCGACGACTCGCGTCCAGATCGTGGCCTTGTGCCGCTGGCCCGGATGATATTCGGGAATGAAGCGCGAATTCTTTCCATCGTTTCAGGGCCGGGGAAAGTTGAAATGTGGCGGGACTTACGACGTAACCCGGCCGAACTCGCCAGCACTAACGGACTTTGAGAAGCCGTGTTCAATTTGAGCGACGCAATCCTTGCCGATAGTGCAACCTTGCGAGATGGGCCTCACGCCATGCTGACAAAACAGAGTGCCGTTGCGCGGCGCGCGTTGGTTGCCTTTCCTGCGGTTACCTCGACGAATAAATTTTCGGAGCACGATGTTGATTCTGCCTTGCACGCTTTATTCTCACGCTCCAGCGACCAGAATGTTTTTGAGGTGATGTGCAACCCGCCTGGTGGAGATTGGAGTGGAATCACTTTACGAAATTTTGTTTCAAGCGCGGAACACCGCTGGACGTCATTGCCACGAGTGTCTGGTATAGATGGGAAGCGTCCTGACCACGTTGTTCAGATTGACCAACAAAAAGACCGGACAATACTTGTGGCCATCGAATCCAAAGACACTGCTGGCAAAATTGAAGAACGGGTAGGGCGTCGCATGAAAAAGTTCAGGCATGACTTAATTTCCATCGCTCCAACAATCGCCAAGCCCCACAAAGGAAGTTGGACGCCATATTCTGGTGAGCCACTAGATTTGGTTTCAGAAGTGATTTCCGCTGGAGCTTTCTGCTGGGAAAGCTTGGTGAAACTTGAAGACTCTCTTACGCGTGGCGAACTCGAGGCCGTCTTCGCATTTGAATTTCATTCAGGCGAACAGGCGTCCCTGTTGCACGTTATGACGCGCGCCAAGGCTGATTTTCTCGTGCCGATTATCCGAAAAGCTGCGGAGAAGTTTGGTGGGCGGCTCAAAGTTCAAATACACTGACTCAACCACGGCGTCCACGCCAGTTCGCATGAGTTTGGTGAAAGGAGAATTTCCCGTGGGCAAAGCCAGCCGCTTTTCGAAAAGGTATTTTGGCAGAGCTTCATCGTAGGTTCGTTCGCCAGCATAGCCATCAAACGTGACGACCCATTTCGCGCCGATTTCGTTCAAGCGTTCCAACTCCGAATAAAAACCCGCCACATCAAATTCTTCCTGCAAATATCTGCCACGCGTTCCGGCGTAGGGTGGGTCGAGAAAAACCAGATCGCCTGCCGCCACGGAGGACAAAGTTTCGCGATAATCAGTCTTGGCAAATGACACGCCTTGAAGCGCGATACTCCACTTGCATAAAATTTCCCGCAGGCGTTGAGGCGCGATGCCGGGCCGTGTGTGATGGAGCGAGTTGTTGAAATCACCATCTCCGTTGAAACGAATCAAACCATTCACGCAAGTGCGCGTAAGGAAAAGAAAATCGTGTGGGTTGCGTGTCCGATTGAAAGAGTCGCGAATCGCATAGTAGGCCGTGTGTCCTTGGTCTTGAAGTTTCTGCCAGCGCTTCGTGTATTCGGTCGCGGTTTTCTCCGGCTCGTCGCGGATGCAAGTCCACAGATCAATCAACTCTGGAATCACATCGCCAGCCACGGCTTCACGGCAGGGGCGAAACGGAAGCATCGCGCCGCCACCGACGAACGGCTCGAAATATCGCGTCGCTTTCGGAAATAAATGACGGAGACTCGCAGCCACGGAGCGCTTGCTCCCTGACCACTTAATGACTGCTTCAAATGGGTTGTCGGCAATTAACATGAAACAAGGTCTAGTTTGGGTGCGGTTTGGG
>JALYXC010000370.1 GCA_030947315.1 Verrucomicrobiota bacterium
ACGGATAGGTGAAAAACTCGCGGAATGTCTATGAGAAAAATGAAATTATCCGATTCAATAATTACGTTGCTAAAAAATTCAATGGCGAAAACTTTTGGCGCACTGGTTCTTGCGTCGGCGCTGGTCGCGCCTACGAATACTTGGGCAGACCTCTCTTACAAGCAGGCCGATGGGATAACAGCGGCAAAAACCAAACCAAGTGACACACTTAACTTCGAACTCAATCAGTCTGACCGGGAAGCTACGGTCCAAGCCGAAGAAACGATTGATCCCACTAACATTTCCAGCGCTAAATTAGGTATCAAAGTTTCCAACCCGTCGCAGGGAGATCCAATTCAGGAAAGCTTCGGCTCGGAAATTCTTTCGCACAGCGACAGGTCGCGAGTTGAAAATATCAATGCCACTGGCACTGACGATAGCGGCCCGCAGAGTGGCCCGCCGAGTATGGCTATTTTAAAACCTATCCTCATTGTTCTTGCCGTGATGGCCGGGATAGTATTTTTTATAACGGCGCTGACCTATCGCTCAAAAAACGGTTTTGATTAAATCGAAAAAAAAGGCGGCGACCGAATCTTTTCGTAGCGCATTTTCTCAAATTATTTATTTGCAGCCGAAGTAGTGAAGTTGTTGAAGCGGCTAACTCCCCAGCAGCATCCAGGGCCGATCACTGTCGGAACCCATTTTAAAACGAGGAAACGCTTTCAACGAAAAACTCACCGCAAAAGTAAAATCGTCCGGGCGATTTCCCCTGCTCTCGCGATAACGAAAAGTCAGGGCGCTCGTCCAACTTCGAAAATCGCGATAGAGCGTGTAAAATTGATCTTCCATCACCCCATCGCGCGCTTCAAAATAATGCGACATGCGTGCCGCCCAGTTTTCGTTGAAGCGATAATAAATGCTGTCGTAAATTAGATTATGGCCGGAATCGGGACCAAATTGATCGGCCAAATAACGATGTCCTAGAGTCACACTATAAACACTGTTGGGCAGGATGGTCACTCGATGATTGGATTCGCGAAAACGTTCATCCGCGATGCTGAAACGCGTTTCCGAATTGAACGCCATCCACGAACGCGGGCGCAAATCAAGATCCGAAAACACATCGGCAAAAGTAGTTTGATTCGAACGCGGCTTCAAACGCCAATCGGTGTAGAGCGACCAGTTCACTAAATTCTGCACGCCGCCCACCCGCTTGGTCTGCAATTTATTGCGCAACGTGAAACGAATTACATTCTGGCTGTCAATCGAATCAATCGCGTTATACTCGGGATATTCAATTGGCAACAAACGCAAACTCGGGACTTCGTAATCAAATTGCGGCAGTTGCGGTGGCAACACATTTGGCGATGGAACAAAAACGTAATTCAGACTTGGCTCGATGATGTGGCGCAATCCGTTGACATCCCAAAAACGACTTTCAACGCCGCGCCAGACGCGCGAACTTTTAAAGGAAATTTCTGCGCCGGTATTAAAAACGCCGCGGGTTTGTTCAGAAGTCGTCGCGCCTGGGCCATTTGCTTCGGTATAATAAGTAAAGCGTCCCCCCACGCGCGGAGTGAAATTCAACCAGCCAAAAAAAGTTTGCGGCAATGTGAGCTGATGATAGGAATCGCCTCGCAATGCTTCAAAATCAAATTGGGCATTATTCGTATTAGAAAATTTACGGCGAAAATAACCGATGGAACTTTCACTTTCATAATAAATCGGCGACACGCCCAACTGCTGCGGAAACGCGGTCAACTTGACATCCGGCAAACGCTCGACCGTTTCAAAAAAATCGTTGATACGCGGCTGGGCCAAAAAATCCAGCGCAAAATTGGGCCAGAGTTGATTGACTTCCGCAAAAGTATTTGGCTGAACATTCTGGCGGTACTCGCCTTCGAAAAAATCGCGAACAATATAGGGGTCACTTTGATAAGCGACAACGACTTTTGCGGTGAGATTAGTGCGCAGCGTGGCTTGATGAGAAAATTTCAGGCGCTGCCGATTTTCGTCAACCGGCAGGGGATTTCCTTCCACTTCGGGCGCGAGGTCCCTGGCAAAATAATATTGAAGACTGCCTTTGCCAAACCGGCCGAGATTATAATTAAAATCCGGCCCACCCGCCAAACCGCGGCGTTGGCGCAAATCAAGATGTAACGCACCGTCAAGTTTTTCACTCCAATACCAGTTGAAAGTGCTGAGCAGAAACGGTCCCTGCAAGCTCCGATAGCCCGGCGTGAAAACAAAATTATTCGGGTGACGTCCAAAAGAGCGTTTGTACCGAGGCCAATAAAATACCGGGACTTTACCTAGAAAAAGAGTGGCATTGCGCGCTTCCACATAATCGCCGGGCACAATCTTAATGCGACGCGCGCGAATGCGATGGGCCGGTTTCGGCACGTTATCGGTTGTGAAAAAAGCATTCGTCGCGTAATAAGTTTTATTGGTTTTCTCGCCCGCCAGACCTTCTCCAGTAATATAGAGCGGATCACGTCCGGTTTTGAAATCGGCCGATTCCATTTTCATGGTTTTGAAATTAAATTGAATTCGCTCGCCTCGCCAAATGTGATTGGCGCCTTTAATAAGAACATCGCCTTCGGCCAAAACGTCGCCGGAATCCTGATGGGCCGTGATTTTATGGGCCGTTAAAACAGTGTTGCTGTAAGTGATCGAGACGCCGCTGGGCGCAGTGATAACGCCCGTCTCAGGATCATACTCCAATTCTCCTTTTTCATTTTGCGCGCTAATTTCCCAGCCGATCGGCGCTTCGGCCGCGCGCAGAAAAAACAGCGTCCCCAAAAACGGGAAAATTAAAATGGCGAGGAACAATTTTTTCATTGAGCGCGCCTAGAAAAACAAAATCAGCCCACGCTGCCAAGCGTATTTGCCAAAAAGAAATTTAATTACCAAGCAAAACGGACAGTTTCTATACCCAGACGAGACATGAAAGAGAGAGGAAATTACTTGTTACTTTTTTCGAGCAGAGCATAATAGTCAGGTAATAGGAATTGGTAATTAGGAATTGTTAATTTTCCTAAGGCGAGAAGTGCAGGGAGAAAGGGGTTTGCGCGCTTAGCTCAGTGGTAGAGCATTACCTTCACACGGTAGGGGTCGCAGGTTCGAAACCTGCAGCGCGCACCATTTCTGTTCTGGGAAGTAACCACCACGTTTAGAAATATTTTTGGCTGTTGCTGGTTTATTTCAATCTCATGGCATTGAATGATTTGTGAGACGCGCATTATTCCGCCTTTCCTTAAAAAAAAGAAGCCGGGAAAAAGTTCCCGGCTTTATAATGGTTATTTTCCATTGAAACTTTTAGTTCTCCTGTCGTGAATTATGGATTATGCAAACGATAGAAGGTGGCCGCATTTGTCACGGTAGTTACGTAAGGCCCAGTATTCACACCGACGTTGCTCCAACTGGCTTGATTTAAGTTAGTCTTGGATTCCAGATTGAATGTGCCGACCCAATTCAAAGTGAGTTGGTTCCCATTCAAGCTATAGGTAATGGTAGGGGCTCCGGCTGACTCCGTGACAGACAAGTTTGCGCTAACCGAAGCGCTGCAGCCTGTTCCACCCGCGCCAGTAACGGTTATGGAATAAGTTCCCGCATCGGCCAACTGTACATTAGTCTTGGTATAGCTGCTGTTAGTCGCGCCGGAAATATCAGTACCTGCAAACTGCCATTGATAGGTGAATGGACCTTCGCCAGTTGCGACCACACTGAATGTCACAGCATCATTTGTTGTTTTAGTCTGGCTGACGGGCAGACTGGTAAAGTGGAGCTTATTCGTCGTTTGGCCAACCGGGAGAACCAGATAACGGACTGTTATTGGTTTGGTAGTATCAATTTGAGGATATACTTTGCCAGTTGTGTTAGTCGCGAGGATGTGCGCCCAGCGAATGTTGCTGGCATCTGACCACTGCCACTGAATTCGGCAGGAATTAGTTCCATCGAATGCGTTGCTCTGGCTGATTAAACTGGAGTTGGGTGCGGAGAGATACGCCGAGCTAGGATTTGGCTCTTCAGCCACGTTCGGCGCGGCAAACGTAACGGCGCTGCCCGAAGC
>JALYXC010000160.1 GCA_030947315.1 Verrucomicrobiota bacterium
GCTCAAGGCTTCGGCGCGAAACCCATTTCTTCGAGGATGCTCTGCCCGCGTGAAGACTGAACAAACCTGGCAAACTCGGCGGCGGTGGATTTTTCTTTAGTCTTGCTGGTATAAAGATGAAGGACACGCGCATAAGGATATTGACCTTTAGTCACCGCAATAAAAGTCGGAGCGACTTCTCCAATCGAAATAGCTTTGATGCCGCCACTCTTGGTCAGATGAAGGTTTGAATATCCGATTCCATTGGTATCTTTGGAAACGGCTTGGATAATTTCCGTGTTGTTGGTCAGAGCTTTTAAATGAGTAGCATAAGGTTTTTTTTCCATTGCAACTTCTTGAAAGCCCAAATGAGTTCCCGAGATAGGACTGCGAATGTAAAGATGAATAGGCGCATCGGGTCCGCCGATTTCTTTCCAGTTTTGCACGGTGCCGGTGAAAATATCGCGCACTTGGTTTGTCGTCAGGTTTGTGACCGAATTGCCCGCATTGACAATTACCGCGACGCTATAAGAGCCAATCACGTAATCCTTAAGCTCGACGCCATTATCCCGGGCCAGCGCAAGATCGTTGGTATTCGCTTCTCGAGAAGCGGCCGCGACATCGCAATTGCCGGCTATCAATGCGCCAAATCCATACGAAGTTCCTTTAAATTCGGTGTCAAAAACCGCCGTGGGATGTTCTTTTTTATATTCAGCAATCAGCCGGGGAGCCAACTCTTCTCCAATTGTGTTGGAGCCTCTGATAACAATGCTTTCCGTTTTTTCATTCGCTTTTTTTTCCGAGCAACCGACCATGACAAAAGCAATAAATATTGTCGCCAACGCTGTTATCAGGACGCTTTTTTTGTTCAGGCCGAACCATCGCACGCATGAGATTTTTTTCATAATGCCTTTCTGTTTCATTGAAAAAATAATTGGTTTCGAAATACTAATTTCCCGGTCGAATATATCAAGAGGTAAATCCGGCCTGCAAAATTCAAATTTGCTTCTGCGAACCCAACCGATAAAATCGCGCTGAAAAAAAATGTCTTCCCATAAAATTCCAACTCGGTCTGAAGCTACAAATTCGCCAGGAGATTTGGCCCCGCACACGGTCTTGACCGATTTTTATTCTGCGCCCGCGGCCCGCGCCGGTTTTGTTAATCAACTTTTTGACAGCACCGCGAAATATTATGACCGAATAAGCGGAATTTTATCTTTGGGCAGTGACAAACAATATCGCAAATATGCGCTGCGCCGCGCGGGATTAAGCGCGGGCATGAAGATGCTTGATGTGGCCACTGGAACAGGATTGGTTTTACAAGCGGCATTGGATTTAGGAATGGCGGCTGAAGATTTGACCGGCTTGGATCCGAGCGCGGGAATGCTGGAGGAAAATCGCAAACGCCGTTCCGTAAAATTAGTGCAGGGCGTGGGTGAGAATCTTCCTTTTCCAGATGATTCGTTTGATTTTATTTCGATGGGTTACGCCTTGCGTCACGTGGAAGATCTCGGAAGGCTCTTTGCCGAATTTCGGCGCGTGCTCAAACCGCAAGGGCGAATTTTAATTATGGAAATTACGCGGCCCAAATCAAAAGCGGCTTTTTTTCTCATGCAAATTTACATGGGAAAAATCATTCCGTTTCTCACCAGAATTTTTACCCGCCAACGCGAGGCGGCCCGGTTAATGGAATATTATTGGGCCACGGTGGCTGACTGCGTGCCGCCCGAAACAATTTTAGCCGCGTTAAATTCAGCCGGATTAAAAAATGTGGAACGGAAAATTACCGGCAGTGTCTTGAGCGATTATCTGGCGACAAAAGAATAGTTAAATTTTTGCCGGCTCAACAGCGGGCTGGACCGAAGCGATTTTAAATTTTTTTCGCATTTTAAAATACCAGCGAAACCAGCGCACCGTATCGCGGAACGGTTGAATTTTGCTCTCCTCATTTTCATAAATGACTTCGATCGGCACGAAAGCAATGGCATATCCCGCCGCGGCAAAAGCCAGCAATAATTCTGATTCGATTTCATAATGCGTCGTGATCAATTGCAATTTTGACCAAGCCTGCAAATTCATCAGCCGAAAACCGCATTGCGTATCCGGCAAATTTTGCTTGGCCAATTCAGAAAGTCGCCTGCTCATCCAGCGATTCGTTTGTCGTCGCACGAAGGGAATTTTCCCGACCTCGGCCATTCGATTGCCGACAATGAGCGCGTTATTTTTTAACGCCGCCAAAAATTTTGGGATATCGTTGGGCGAATGTTGGCCATCGCCGTCCAAGGTGAGAACAAATTCAAAACCCAATTGATGAAGGCGCGTCCAACCGGCCTGGAGAGCGGCCCCTTTTCCTTGAGGTTCGGAGTGACGAATTATTTCCGCGCCGCTCTGGGCCGCCAGAGACGCCGTCTGATCGGTTGAACCATCGTCCACGACCAAAACAAAAGGCAAAATGCGACGAACTTTTTCAACCAGCGCGCCAATGGTCTCCGCTTCATTCAAACAGGGAATAACGACGGCAATTCTTTCAACTGGAACCACGATCCAAGACTAAACAATTTTACGATTTCAATCAATTTGAAAGCGGCGATTTTACTCAACGCACTTTGCTATTTGAGCTTTTTTCAGGAAAAATGTTTGCGCTCAACGCGGGCAACTGCTCTTATTAATAAAGTGATTGACGAGTCATTTTTTCCAGACATCAACATTTTAAAAGCTGGCGGCCTGAAACAGAAAAAGTTTCATGCTGAGGCAGCGCAGGCGGCGGCTGGCCAATTCGGGCAGCAGGTTTTTCTCCGCGCGGTGGTCGAAGTTTCCAATTTCTGCCGCGAAAATTGTTCTTATTGCGGAATGCGCCGCGACAACAAGAATCTGGAACGATTTCGCGCGCGTCACGATGAACTGGCAGAGCTTCTGGTGCATCACCGTCCCGCCAGTGTGACGGATGTAAATATTCAAGCGGGCGAAGATCCGGTGGTTGTGCGTGAAGTGGTTTTGCCATTGATCAAAACCATTCGCCGTCAAACACCGCTGGGCGTGAGCGTGTGTTTGGG
>JALYXC010000163.1 GCA_030947315.1 Verrucomicrobiota bacterium
ATCTCAATCGATTCTTCTTCGCTTTGTTGTTGAATGTTTCTGCCGAGAAAAACGACATTTTTCAATCCGCCATACCCCTTACCAATAAGGGGATGTTGTTTGATTTCTTCCCAAGCCCGGCTCCATCGGACCTTGCGCCATTCCATGTTGCCTTCGGCATCACTGCTTTGGGCTAGTCGTGAACTGGTTAACGAGAAGATGCGAAGAAAACCGACTTGATTGAACTTGGAATTGACTGTTATAAAATGAACCGTCACGAGGAGGAGAACGGCGGCGGCTGTTAACGCCGCAAATTGGAAGAAACGCTTTTTAGCTAGAGGAAGGCCAATCGTAATTGCCAAAACCATCGCAAAACTGGTGCGGGATCCTCCCAAGACTATCGCCACTATTCCCAGCAGGCTCATGGCGACGCGCCACCCTTTCGTTAAAGAAATCAGGCGGGGGAAAAATCCTAAAGTCCATAGAACCAGCCCAAAACTCGGCAGGGCGATAATGCGGAAAACGCCTGTGTCAAATGCGGACACAAATAAACCAAGCTGGCCAAGAATCTGAGCAACTGCCATACTTTTTGTGAATATTAATGGCAGGAAAAGGGCGATGAAAAAGAATGAAATAATTGCCATCGCATGAAATAGTTTCGTCAAACCTTCTCGGGTGACAAAGATATATCCCAAAAGAATGAGCAGAAAAAAACAGATTCCATAATTTGCATAGAAGCGAAATCCACTGACGTCGTTGTTCAAACCCAAAGCCATGCCGGGAAACACCGGATTGAGGCAATATCGAAACACAACGAGGCCGAAAAAAAAGAGAATGGGAGTTGCTAAAATTCCAAAATGTGGAGCGGTTTTTGAAGCGCTCAACGAGCGGCGGGCAATGTATTTGAAAGCAATTAACCCCAGCGTCAATCCAATCGTGGGGAATGCAAAAACAAACGGCAAGGGAAATATAAATGGACAAAGCAGACCAAAGGCGAATAGGAAGGAATAACCCGGAACTAACACCGTGATCATTACAAAGCAGGCCATCGCGATTAAGATAAGCGACGTATAATCTCCTATGGCCAGCCAATAGCTCGCGAATGCGGAAACAATCAGGCAAGCCAGGGCAATTATTAGATTTTTTAAAAACATAAATTAACGATAAAAATTTTTAACCGGCCGCAAAACAGACGGAAATTAAAATGTAAATTTAAATAGGGAGCAAGATTTATATTCATCTAATCTGAAAAGGATTTAATTTAATTGCATAAACAAAAACCTTGAACTACGCGAGGTGAATCACCACTTTCGCCTGCGCTAATTTATGAATGAAAATCCTTATCGTTTGTTGCAACTTTTTAATCGGGCACAAGGCGGTGGCGGGGAGGAATTGGCGGTCACCCAAATTGCCCACATTCTTAAAAAAGAATGTCGCTACGACGAGTGCATTTTTCAAAGCAACGATTGGACAGGAGCCAAGGCCCCGCCTCTTTGGAAACAAGCCGCTTACACTTTTTACAATCCCAATTCGGTGCGATGGATTCGCGAAACCCAGGAACAGCTCCAGGCGCAAGCATGGATTCTGCATAATTTTGTTCCCGTTGGTTCGGCGGGAATTCATTGCGAAGCGTTGAAACAGAAAATACCGATCATCCAATACATTCATAATTTTCGTCCTTTTTCGGTGAGCGGCTATTTATGGATCGGACGTAATCTGAATCCGGCTAAATGGCCGCAAAATTATCTTCAGGAAATCCGCCACGGCGCCTGGCAGAATTCTAAATTCAAAACGGCGTTTCTCGCTTCCATGCTGGGTACGATGCATTTATTTAATTTATTTCGCGCCATCAAAGTCTGGGTGGCCGTTTCTGATTTTATGCGGCAGAAATTTATTCTGGCGGGCGTTCCGCCTGAAAAAATATTTCGACTTTATAATCCGTGGACGCTTCGCCATCGCGAAGAACCGAATTTTACGGAAGGAAATTATTATATTTTTCTGGGCCGGCTTATTGAAGAAAAGGGAATTAAAGTCGTCGTGAACGCATGGAATTTATTGCGTCAGATGCAACCAGCCAATCC
>JALYXC010000188.1 GCA_030947315.1 Verrucomicrobiota bacterium
GGGGTGGACTTTTTAAATTATTTTGTGCGCAAAGCTTTTTACGATCAGAAAACTTTTACACTGACCACGCCGAACGAATATTTGCGCCGCTACCCGACGCAACAAGTCGCCACACCGGGCGCTTCGAGTTGGGGCGACGAAGGTTATTGGCGCGTTTGGCTGAACGAAACGAATGAATGGATTTATCCGCATTTAAATATCGCGCAGGAACGAATGACTGAATTGGCGCGCACTTTTTCCGGTCTTAATCCTAATCCTAATCTTACTCTTAATCCTTCCGAGAAAGCGGAGATTAAGATTATGAGTAAGAGTAAGAACCCTTCGGCCCTGGAGGAACGCGCTTTAAAACAAGCCGCGCGTGAATTGCTTTTGGCGCAAGCCAGCGACTGGCCATTTATTCTTCGCACTGGAACCAGTCCCGATTACGCCCGCAAACGGGTCAAAGATCATTTGCTACGCTTCATCGCGCTGCACGAACAACTGACGACTACAAAAATTGATGAGACGTGGTTGAGTCAAATTGAGGCGAAGGACAATATTTTTCCTGACGTGAATTATCGGTATTGGGCGTGAGGCTTGAAGTGCCGCTGACATCCTGTAGGCAGTTCGGGAATTTTTTCACGAGTTTTTTACAAATGTATGACAACTTTCTGGTGCATTTAGTGTTATTCCAATTGTCAGCTGTGGAACCAACGCTTATAAAAAAAAGTCGTAGTCCCGAAAGCGGAGTAAAGTCGCAACAAATCCGTTTATCCAAGGTGCAATGAACGCGCAGTCAATTCAAAACCCAGAAATCCAATGAAAAAAATTATCAGTTTTGTCGGTTTGGTCATTTTAATGGTGCGGGCAGCCTTTGGCGCTGATCCCGCATTGACTATTTACAATCAGAACTTTGCCGTCGTGCGCGATACGGTGCCGCTCGCCCTCAAGTCTGGTGTGAATGAAGTTCGCTTCGCGGACGCGACGGCGCATGTCGAGCCGGACTCGGTCATCCTGCGCGACCCGGCGGGTAAGCGCGTGTTGCAAATCTTGGAACAAAATTATCGTGCTGACCCGATTTCACAGGAACTACTGCTTTCGCTTTTTGAGGGCAAAACGATTGGGTTCGAAAATGTCAGCAACGCCGACGGACAACAGAAACGCGAGATTATCCAGGGCAAAATTATTCGCAGCGGTTACGTCCCGCACTATCAAGCGATGCAACGTTACGACTCGCAATATTATCAAGGGCAGATGGCTCGTGCGAGTGGCGGTGCGGGCCAGCCGATTGTGGAAGTGAACGGCAAATTGCGCTTCGGTTTGCCCGGCCAGCCCATTTTTCCGAGCCTCGGCGACGACACGATTCTCAAACCGACACTTACATGGGTCCTGCAAGCGGATAAGGCCGCTAAATTGAACGCCGAATTAAGCTACGTCAGCGGCGGTATGAACTGGAACGCGGCTTACAATTTAGTGTTGCCGGAAAAGGGCGACACGCTCGATCTCGTCGGCTGGGTGACGATTGACAATCAAAGCGGAAAATCTTTCAACAATGCGAAAATCAAATTGATGGCGGGCGACGTAAATAAAATCCAACCCCAGAACGATTATTACGCGATGGACAGAAGTTCGTCCCGTGCCGGTTCCGGCGGTGCTGGAACGCCACCTGTTTCCGAAAAATCTTTTGACGAATATCATCTTTACACGCTCGAACGCGCAACGACGTTGCTTGACCGCGAAACCAAGCAAGTTGAATTCGTTCACGCCACGGGCATCAAGTCTGCATTGATTTATGTTTATGACGGCGCGCAGATTGACCTGAACCGTTATCGCGGTTGGGGCTACGACAGCATCCGGCAAGATCGCGATTACGGCACGCAATCAAATCCGAAAGTCTGGGTGATGCGCGAGTTTATGAACTCGGAAGCAAATCATCTCGGCATGCCGCTGCCAAAAGGGCGGTTGCGTTTTTATCGGCGTGATATTGGCGGCCAACTCGAATTCACCGGTGAAGACACCATTGACCACACGCCGCGTGACGAAAATATCCGCGCTTCTACTGGGAACGCTTTCGATCTCAAGGGTGAACGCAAACGCAAAGATTACAAAATGGACAGCAACCAGCGGTGGTTGGACGAAACGTTTGAAATCAAATTGCGCAACCACAAAAAAGAACCAGTTGAAATCCGCGTCGTTGAACATCTCTATCGCTGGAACAACTGGGAGATTGAGCAGAAGTCCGACAACTTCCTGAAGACCGACGCGCAGACTGTGGAATTTCTTGTGCAAGTGAAACCGGATGAGGAAAAGACCGTTTCTTATACCGTTCACTACTCGTGGTAATTTCGCGCTTGCGAGCAAAAGATCATGAAAATACACACTCAATTTTTTAAATTTTTCCTTGGTTTGTTGACCTTCTCGAATGTCGTGTTTGCGCAGCAACGAGAGGCATCAAAGGCGGTGGCCTCTGACCAAATAAAGGAGTGGGT
>JALYXC010000190.1 GCA_030947315.1 Verrucomicrobiota bacterium
CAGCGCAGGCAGCCACACGGAACCGGGCGGCTACACCGGCGCGGGCAAAGAAAAAATTCATCACACCGAACGCGGCAGAATTATCGAACTCGCTTCCGGCTCCAGCGAGTGGGCCACAAAAAAAGACCGCGCCACCAACGCCACTGGCCAATTTGAAATCGCCGATGAACGCTCTTCGAGCGAAGTTGCAAACCTGATTCGCCAACTCGGCTACGAACCTGTCTGGAAAGATTGGGATGCGGCGTTGACAGCGTGAAATTAAATGAAACCTTCCAGAAAATTTTTAACCAGAAGAAACTTTCTGGTGGCGCTTGGATTGGGTGGAGTTGGAAGCATTGCCGATGCCCATTGGGTTGAACCACACTGGTTGGGTGTTGGGCGACATGAAATCAAATTCGCCAAATCAAGGAAACAATCGCCCTTAAAAATTCTTCAACTGTCTGACTTTCATCTCTCGCCCGCAGTAGATTTAAGTTTCATTAAAGAGTCCATCGAGCTTGGGATTGCTCTTAAACCGGATTTGATTTGTCTGACCGGCGATTTCATTACTGCTGGTTGCAACCCAGTTGATCGTTATATTCAAACTCTATCGTTGCTTTCACAATGCGCGCCAACGTTTGCCTGCCTTGGCAATCACGATGGCGGAAGGTGGGCGGGTGCGCACCGTGGCTTCAAGGACACAGAATTTATTCAAAGCTTGCTGAAGAAAGCAGGCGTAGTTTTACTCCATAACACGATGCAGACAGTTCGAGTCCGCGATTGGAATTTAACTTTAGTAGGATTGGGCGACGCTTGGGCGGAAGAGATGCTACCGGAAATAGCGTTCGCGCCATTGCCAGCCAGCCGAGGTGACGTGACGATTGTTTTGTCACACAACCCGGACACCAAAACTCAATTACAACCTTACGAATGGGATTTAATGTTGTGCGGTCATACGCACGGTGGACAAGTTCGATTGCCATTAATCGGAACACCATTCGCGCCCGTTCGAGATAAAAATTTTGTGGAAGGTTTGCATTATTGGAACAGCCGCTGGATTCACATTACGCGCGGTGTTGGCAACTTGCATGGCGTTCGTTTCAATTGCCGTCCCGAAGTGAGTTTGCTAACTTTGACTTCCCCATTGTGACGCTTGCTGTTGTGGGCAGATGGCGCTAAAGTTTCAACATGACAGCCGTTTCCAAAGAACTGGTTGAGATTGTAAACGAATTGCCCGAAGAAAAAGCGCGAGAAGTTATGGATTTCGCTCGTTTTCTTAAGCATCAGGCCGGCGATCTGGCATGGGAGCACATTATCAGCGACACGCATCCGCGTCCAAAGCTGGACGCGTTTGCAGCTGATGCTTTGCGTGAAGGTTCAGCGGAGCCGCTTGATCCGGCCAAATTGTGATCTCCAAAGTTCGCCCATCTTTCTGGCGCGCTTATGAAGGTTTATCGCCGCCGGTAAAAGCACGAGCAAAAATAACCTGGCAACTGTTTGAGCGCGATCCACGTCATTCCTCGCTCCATTTCAAAAAACTTCAGGCACGAAATAATCTCTGGTCGGTTCGCATTACGGATCAATATCGCGCTGTTGGCGTTCGGTCAGGCGAAACCATCGAATGGATTTGGATTGGCACGCACAATGAATTCGACAATTTATTTTCATAAACTTTATTTTATGACCCGACTCGTTCAAACACGCCGATTGTTAGCCCAATTCTTCTCTTCTCGGGCGAAGTCAAGGAACCTTTACCGCGCGATAGTAGCGTCCTAAAAATCCGGCGGTAGTCGGGTCGGTGATCCGCAACACGCCGCTGGTTGGCAAAACGTTCGTGGCAATCGTATTCCAATCCGCGAAGTTGGTTGATACCTGAATGAGGTAATTGGCCTGCGGCACGCCCGCCAACCGGAAGGAGAATCCACCGCCCGGAACACGTTGCGGATCGCTCAACTGCGGCGGCGCATTGGTGCTTACTATTACCGAACTAACCGCAAAAGCGCGGCGGCCATCGGGCCATTGCACTTCAGCTTCAATCCAATGAGGTCCATCGGGCAGAGTCGGGGTGAAAGTGTAGTTTAAATTGCCGAAAGCCGGTTCCTGATCGCAAGCTTCCCATACAATTCGCGCTCCATCCAAGTTTGTATCAGCTACTTGAAGTGTGACAGTTACTGATCGCCCGATCTGACTCGAGGTTGTAGGAACAATAATAGTTGCGTTTGTGGAGCGCCAGGGTTGACCAGCCAATGAAGTCCGCGCCGCGAGCCAAACAGTAGTTGCAAGACTGCGCGCCGTATCGGTCGTAGAAGCTTCGGTGGAAACATTCCAATTATCGCACCATCGGTCGTAATACGGATACGGCGCCGTCGCGGTGTAGTCGGAAGGATACGGGAGCGCTTTCAATTCCGCACCGTATATCCATGGGGTCAGGAATTCTGCCTGGATGTTACTGATAGGAACGCCATCTTTGGGCAGCGCATGCCGGTCGTTGGCGGAGTATTGATCTACTACGTTGCGCTGGCGTTTCCAACCGAGGCCGGTCACATAGGTTACATTGACAGGATTGCAGCCGCCTTCGTAGTTCAAGTTCCGAAGGATGGCGTCCACATAGGCTGGGTTCGGATTGAATTGATAGGCCACAACCAGGTCGAATGCCTGCACAGGCGAGAAATACCAACCGCCGCCGCGATAGGCTTTCGTCAACTCAGGAAAACTACTTCCGTAAGCGTTCTGTTGCGACCAGGTAAGATTGTCGTTACCGCAATTAGTAATGGCGTTAATACACTTGGCGAGGTAAGCTTGGTCGAGTTGCCCGGCCTGCAACCGTCCGCTCCTCGCTGCGGTGGAATAATCACGAATAGCATTCCCATAACATTCGTACATCCGCCACCAACCCCAATGAGTCGTCGCTGGATCCGCGGGATCAGGAAACCATGCTTTGAATAAAGTGTGATATTGCGGATCGCCAGTAGCTAAAAACATTTCACAAGCGGCCCAAGCCCGTTCGTCCCGATCGGTGAAATCGTCGCCGAAGTGCTGAATTCTTTGATACGCGCCGTTCAATCCACGAATGGCAATGGCGTTAGTTAGAAACCGCCAACCCAATTGTGCTTTTGTCCAGTAATTGCTGGCCACTTGCGGATACGCTTGTTTGAACTGTGGTGACGACGCGCATTGTGCTAACGCCGCGACGGCTGCCGCCGTGGACGCCGTGTTTTTCGGCCATACGACTTCCGGATCGCCGTTTTCGGGTAACACGTCAAATTCATATTCGCGGAATTGAGGATACACCGAATAATAAAATCCTCCGTCAGCATCCTGCATCTTAGTCAGGAAATCCGCTTCCCACTTGGCTTCCTGCAATACGTCGCTAATACCATCGCCGCTTTCAGGAATACCCATGTTATCCAGCGCGGCCACGCCCGGGAGTGAATCCACTGCGAACATGAGAGTATGGATTAGTTGCGCGGCGTTATAGGTAAGCCGGTTGTAATCACCCGCTTCAAAATGCCCGCCGGACACGCCAACCGATCCTTGATTTATAAATGGATAGAGTTGCGCCGAAGAGTTGGTAAGTCGCGGCGCAATTTGCGGTGGATTATCCGAATTTACCTCGCTCGCATAGTTCGAAATCTTCGTCCAAGTGAATGCGAAAGGCGCCGACGCGTTTGTAGGAACACTCGCAGGCGCAAGATGGTCCGCGGCATGAGTGAACCGCGTGAACGGCATGGCTACATTGTAACCGCTGCGCTGATGAAACATTCCAAGCGCGTAAGTGCGCGCGAAATCCATCCCAATCCCCTCGTCAATTCTAAATGGAAGCGACGCGCCCATGCCTGGCACCACCACACGATATGCGCCCGGCGTGGTAAAGCTGCTGAAGTCCGCTTCATAAACACTTTGATACGGCGTCGGCGTGTAAGTATAACCCACGTCGCGGCGCAGTGTCAGCGTGCCTTGATAAACCGTCGAGCCATTCTGGGCATTTACGAGAGAAAAGCTATTGGTCGGCACCGCCATTTCACCCATGTTCCCGAGGTAATAACCGACACTAGCTTTTTTTGGATAAGCCGGCAGGTAACCTTCCTGATTAACATGAATCGCCGGGCTGTAACGAAATGGGTCCGTCACAGTCGC
>JALYXC010000201.1 GCA_030947315.1 Verrucomicrobiota bacterium
CTGGCCGATTTGATCGCGCGCATCAAACGGCATCCCAACTACACCGAAGCGATGGGAGAAGATCTCGGGATCATCGGCGCGCAACAGACGATGGATTTAAATTCGATGAAGCCGCAATTGAATATCGAACTACAGGCTGGCAAGCCAGTAGTCCGCTGGATGAAACAAAGCATGGACAGTTTGGAAATTTGGGTGGATAGAAACGACGGCAAAGGATTTATTTTTCTAGCCATTGATACCGTGCCAGATTACCCCGATACCGCGCCATTACCTGCTCCCGGCCAAAGTGCTATTTGGAAATACAAAGCGATCTACCGGCTTAATGATGAACCAGTCGGCCAATGGAGTGATGTAGTGAGTATCGCGGTCGTAGGATGATTATATGAAAACTCAAGACTCGAAACTTAAGACTCAAGACTTTCCTCCAAACATTTCTTTAAACCTCAAATCAAAAAAAATAATGAAAACTAAAATAAACCAGTTAATAAAATACTCAGCGCTGGCTTCCAGCGCGCTTGTCGCCACTTCGGTGGCTTATGCCAGTGCCGACTACGGTCCGGCCATCTGGAATCCGCCCTGCAACGCCAACTACTATACTTCAGGCTACGGCCATAAATTTCATGTTTGCCATGATATGGAAGGTTATTATCAAGCCACTGTTTCCTATTTTAAAGGTTGCGGGTTCACCAGCGCCAGTGTTCATTACCTGACCAATGGCAAGACTGATTATTCGGGCGACGCGGCTCCCGGGGAAATCACCCAGATGGTTTCGGAAGTCAATTATGCCTGGCACGCGCTTTGTTGGAATCAACATTCCACTGGCACCGAGCATGAAGGCTTTGCCAATAATCCAGCCTGGTATACCGAAGAGCAATATGTGGCTTCAGCTGGAATCAGCGCGCATGAAGCCAGCAAATTTGGCTATGCCAAAGATCGTAATCACATCGTGGCGCATGGGCAGAAATCAGTGCCCGGCTGGTCAGCGTGGGCTGGCCCGAATCTCGGCATTGATCCCAACTGCAATACTCACACCGATCCTGGTCCTTATTGGGACTGGAATCATTATATGGCGTTGGTCAATGGAAGCACTCCGCTTGTTTGGTCGGCGTGGCAAAATATTAGTGTGGGGAGCACTTTCACTTCCGGTTTCGGCTCCTGCTCACAGGGTGCCAATCTTCTCGACGTTTTTGGCAAGGGCACGGATAATCAAATCTGGCACAGTTATTGGGACGGCGCGAGTTGGTCGGCCTGGCAAACGACGGGCGGGGGCGGCGTCTTAAATTCAGCTCCAGCCGCCATTTCGTGGGGCTACGGGCGCGAAGATATTTTTGCGCGTGGCACTGACAATGCCTGTTGGCATCAATATTGGGCTACCGGCATGAGCAGTTGGTCGGCATGGGAAAATATTAGTGTGGGGAGCACCTTCACTTCCGGTTTCGCCTCGTGTTCGAGGGGCGCCAATCTTCTCGACGTTTTTGGCAAGGGCGGAGATAACCAGATCTGGGTCAGTTCATGGAACGGCGCGAGTTGGTCGGCCTGGCAACCGACGGGTGGAAGTGCATCCTTCAATTCTGGTCCAGGCGTTGCTGTGATGAATTCAGACATCCATCTCTTTGCGCGGGGCTTTGACAACGCTTGTTGGCATCAATATTGGCATAGCGGGGTTGGTTGGTCGGCGTGGCAGAACATTAGCGTGGGAAGCACTTTCACTTCCGGTTTTGCTGCGTGTTCGAGGGGCGTCAATCGTTTGGACGTTTTTGGCAAGGGCGGAGATAACCAGATTTGGTTCAGTTCATGGAACGGCGCGAGTTGGTCGGCCTGGCAACCAACGGGCGGAGTTGCGTCCTTCAACTCAGATCCATCCGTTGTTGCGGATGGCTCAAATGTCCATCTTTTTGGGCGTGGCACCGACAATGTCTGTTGGCACCAGTGGGGGCATTAAGAGAATATTACACCCCGCGCAAACTTTGGATTTCCCGGAGTTTGCGCGGGGAAACAAAAGACACCCGCCCCGCGTATCTAATAAATCAGGGGGAACCTCATTTTCGCTAAAAATATCGCTTCTGATTCTCCATTGCATTAGAATCGGTGGCGTGTCGCAAACGTGTCGCGAGCAAAATTTAAAGCATCATTTTCGCAAAGCGTTAATCCGCTTCTTTGGAACGCTCCTTGCGCTGGGTTTTACTTTTCCTTGGCAAACAGACGCTGCTACATCTTCGCCCAGTTTCACTGAGCAATACAG
>JALYXC010000210.1 GCA_030947315.1 Verrucomicrobiota bacterium
GAGTTGGGTCATCCGTTTTTTGATTTTGGCACCGACAGCCGTGAGCCGGTGGATTATCCACTTTACATTCGGGCTGCCGCGCAAGCCGTGGCCCGCGGCGAATTCGAACGAGGTATTGTTTTGGGCGGTTCGGGCAATGGCGAGGCGATGGTCGCCAATAAAATAAAAGGCATTCGCTGCGCGGTTTGTTGGAATATTGAATCAGCCAAACTTTCCCGGCAGCACAACGATGCCAATGTGCTTTCGCTCGGCCAAAGAATGATCACTTTGGACACCGCGCTGGAAATTGTCAAAGCTTGGCTCTCCACAGATTTTGAAGGTGGCCGTCATCAACGGCGAATTGAGCAGATTGAGAATTAAACTTCTTAAAGTAGGACAGGCGTCCCGCCTGTCCGGCGAGGGCTTCAGCGCGAGCACTGGCTGACTCTGAAGCTCGGAGGGGGCAGGCGAGACGCCCGCCCTGCATTACTTTCTGTTCTCTTGACTTTTATTTTTCGAAACGACACGCTCCGAAGCTAAACTAAAACCTTAAAATGGAGACAAAAAATTCTTGGGTGCCCGTGACCGATTTTCAATTTCCCAACGGCTGGCAGAATCAAGCCGCAGAACGGGCGCGCTCTTGCTGCGAACAACTGGAAAATGGCGATATTCTTTTTTTAGACGGTATTCCTTTTGATTTTCCTGAAACGGATCGCCAATTTCTTTTATCGCAACGACAAAGCGATTCCGGTTTGCACAAAAATATTTCTTATCGCCCCAAGCAGGATTTGTTGCGGGGAAGCGCCGCCGGAAAAGAAGATTTCAAACGGCTGCACGATATTATGCGCCGCTACTCAAAGGCCGTGGTGAATTTTCTCAGCCAGGCCCTTTCCCCTTATGCCGGCAAATGGTCGCTTGATTTTGCGAGCTTTCGTCCCGAAGAAGAAAAGGGACGCGATTTGCCGCTGCATAAACGCAATGATCTGCTTCATCTCGATTCGTTTCCCACGCGACCGACGCACGGCGGGAGAATTTTGCGCTGCTTTACCAATATCAATCCGACTGATCCGCGCATCTGGCTTACAACCGATCGCTTGCCCGTGCTGGCGCAAAATTTTGCGCGACGCGCTGGTCTGGAACAATTTGCCACTCGCCGTCGCTCGAGTTTTTCTCCATTGATCACGGGTTTTAAAAAAGCTGTGGGAATGAAAACGGTGGAACATTCCGCTTACGACAAATTCATGCTTCGCTTTCATGATTACCTGAAAGAGAACAGCGAGTTTCAGAAAAATTGTCCAAAAATTCGCCTGGAATTTCCACCGGTTTCGACTTGGATGTGTTATACGGATTCAGTCCCGCACGCGGTTCTTTCCGGACAATATGCGCTGGAACAAACATTTATTGTTCCCATCAACGCGATGGTTGCGCCCGAAAAATCGCCTTTGCGCATTTTGGAAAAAATGGCGGGCCGCCCGCTGGCTGAAGGAAAAAATTAATGGCGGCCCCAATTTTGCGCCCAAAAAATCCTCCGGAAAGCGCCATCTAAAAATTTGAGCGATACATTTAAATGTGTTCAGTCGTAAATTCTCAATTTGCCTTTTCCCCGGATTTTTCTAAACTGCTCAAATGAAATTCATTCCTGGCCTGTTGGCTGCCTGGCTCATTTCTTTTTCGTCAATGCAAGCGCAGGAAAGCGGCGTTTCGGTGGAACTAACCCTGGCTCAGGATAATTTTTTGCCGAATGAAGAAATGCAAATTGGCGTTCGCATCGTTAATTATTCAGGACAAACATTGACCTTCGGTCAGGACAATAGCTGGCTGACTTTTTCGGTGGAAGGCCGCCGTAATTTTATCGTTTCGAAATTGGACGAGGTTCCTGTGGCGGGCGAATTTTCTTTGGAGTCATCGCTCGCCGGAACCAAGCGAGTCAACCTGACTCCCTATTTTAATTTCAAGCAGCCGGGCCGTTATCAAGTCACGGCCACCGTCAGAATTCCGCAATGGAAAAAGGAAATTACCAGCAAACCAAAAACATTCGACGTGATTGAAGGGACAAAATTAAAAGAAATCGAATTCGGCCGGCCGCTCGCTGCGGGCGAAACTAATGCGTTGCCCGAAACGCGCAAATATATTTTGCAACAAGCGACTTATGGAAAACAAATAAAACTTTACGTCCGCTTGACCGATGTGACTGGCTCAAAAACTTATAAAGTTTTTCCAATCGCCGCGATGGTTTCGTTCAGCCGGCCCGAAGCGCAACTGGATAAATACAGTAATCTGCATGTGCTCAATCAGATCGGCGCGAAATCTTTTAATTATTCCGTCATCAATCCCGAAGGCCAAATTTTGACGCGACAAACTTATGAGTACTCTAGTTCCCGTCCCATTTTGCGCCCGGACGAAGAAGGAAAAATTCATGTCGCGGGCGGAGTCCGTCGCGCGATGACGACCGATTTGCCGCCAGAAAACGGAGGAGCGAAGTCAGAAGCAACTAATCGAAATTCGGAATCTCCAGAAAGCGCGAAACAAAAATGAGGAATTCTGAACTGAAAAAATACGGGTAAATCAGTCGAACTTAATCCGTTTCGGATGCGAATAAATATTCATCCGTTCCTCACGCAAAAATCCGACGAGTGTTTGTCCACTCTCCTGCGCGAACTCCACCGCGAGACTCGACGGCGCGGAAACCGCGCAAATGAACGGAACGCGAGCGGCGAGCGCTTTCTGCAAAATTTCAAATGAGGCCCGTCCGCTGACCAGCAGGATGTGATGTTCAAACGGAAAAACGCCGTTGAGAAACCCGTAGCCCAAAATTTTATCCACCGCGTTGTGACGGCCCACATCTTCCCGCGACGCCAGCAAATTTCCGTCCAGATCAAAAATCGCGGCGGCGTGTAAACCGCCCGTGCGATCAAATGTTTCCTGAGCGCCACGTAATTTCTTTGGCAGATCCAAAATGATTTTCGCGCTGGCCGAAACTTTATTTTTAATTTTCGAAAAATGTTGGTGAACGGAATCAATCGTCGCCTTGCCGCACAAACCGCAACTCGACGACGCGAAAACATGTCGCGTCAGTTGTTTAAAATCCACCAAGACATCCGGCGAAAGAAACACGTTAATGACATTTTCCTTTTCATTTTTCGGATGCGGACGAATCGCCAAAATATCTTTTCGGTTTTTTATTAATCCTTCTGAAACCAGAAAACCAATCGCCAATTCGTCATCGTGGCCCGGAGTTCGCATCGTCACGCTGATCGGATGATTATCGATGCGAATTTCCAGCGGTTCTTCAATTGCAAACTCGTCTTCGCACTCCCTTGGTTTTGAACCAAGTTTCCAGCGCAGAATTGACTTTGACTGAGATTTCACGATACCACTTAGTTACCGGAGCCGCCCAAACGCGCGTTCCCGCTCCAGAAAAACTCCCGGTTTCATTATTTCCAGGCCGTAGAAATTTTTGCCGAGCAATTCGTAAAAATCCGCGCGGTCCAGTGTCAGCAAGACGTCCGACCAGCACAGGGCCGTAAATAGAATTGGACGATCTTTGGTTGCTGAAAAAACCGCCACGCGATCCAAAGTCAAAATGTCATCCACCAGCGCCAGATTCGGGCGAAGCGAAATCCAATTATCTGTCGCAGTGGCCGGGAAAAGTTTGAGGTTCTTCAAAACTTCGGAAGTGACATAAGGACTAACGATCAAATTCCAATGGTTTTTCGAAGCTTCTCGAAAGATGGCCCGCGATGCGCCCTTGATCGAACCGCACGCAGCCAAAAGCACACTGCTATCGAGGAAAAGATTCACTGCTTTGACTGAATTCGTTTCCAGTCGGCTTCATCTTCCGCCATCCAGGAGGAAACTTGTTCTAAAGTAAATTGTCGCGGAACGGGTAAAGAGTTACCCTCGGCCTGAAGGCGGGCGGCTAAGAATAAAAGTAATTTTTGTTTTTCATTCGGAGGCAAGTTCTCCGCCGCTTTTTCAATTTCCAGCAATGTGCTCACGAGTGAAAAATAACATCGCTATTAAAATGCTTCAATGTTTGTTCAAAGCCATTAAAGACCTTATTGGGAATCAAAGGTTCAAGACTAGTTAAGCAAATGCAAACACTGTATAAAGCCAATGATGACAATGCGAAACCGCTATTTTCAGCGTTCCCGAATTTCGGCGAAGAAATTTCGGCAGTTGTTGCGGCTGTTTTGTC
>JALYXC010000032.1 GCA_030947315.1 Verrucomicrobiota bacterium
CGCCCTTCCCAACTACCTTTCTGCATTGGAAAATTTCAACGATGGAAACGTTGAGCAAGCTTTGGCTGAAATTAAAGCGGCAAACCAGAAACCTGGTTACAGTTCTTTTGATTTGGATCGGAGGCAAAGTCGCGAGGAAATGTTTCTTTTATCGGGTTATTCTCCAGTTGAAGCGAAGCAAAAAGGAGTTGAAAGCATTGAGTCGTCGAGCCTTGCGAGGATGAAAGCGCTTGCAGTAAAGCTCAGTGAATTACAGCAAAGCTACCAAGCAGCCGGTGATGAAAATTCCGCCAATCAAACAGCCGCGATGACAATTCAGGCGGCGCACCAGTTAGAACGAGGAAGCTCAACGACGGTTGCGGACATGGTTCAATACGCAATGGAAAATATCACCTTAAGAAACCTTGATGCGAATACTTATTATGATTTCCTTGGAAAAACCGCTGGAGAAAGAATGCAGGAATTAAAAGATAAAAGGAAGGAGTCACACGATTTAATTAAGGCTACCCAATTTAGTTATTACGGCCTGACCGATTCTGAAAAACTTATTTATTGGGATCGTCTTAAACTTTATGGCGAATTAAACACGATGAAATGGCTGCAGCAAAATTATGGAACTGTTAAGCCTTAATAGC
This sequence comes from Verrucomicrobiota bacterium, assembly GCA_030947315.1. Lineage (GTDB taxonomy): Bacteria > Verrucomicrobiota > Verrucomicrobiia > Limisphaerales > CANJXF01 > JALYXC01. The sequence continues at coordinate 636 of JALYXC010000032.1, forward strand.
TTGGTTAGAAAGTTGCTCGCCCTCACCCTAGCCCTCTCCCCCGAGGAGAGGGAACACGGAATCAACGCGCTCGGCAAATCAAGGGGCACTGAACTTTTTCCAAGGCGGAATTACTTTCTCCCTCTCCGTGGGGAGAGGGCCGGGGTGAGGGAGAACAACCCTTCATTTATTGGTCAGACTAGAGATTGGGATAAAACGTCCGCCGTCACTTCTGCTTTGATAATGTCAGTGGATTGGCTCGCCCTCATCCCGACCTTCTCCCCCAGGAGAAGGAGCACCGTGGCGCGATCTCTGGTTCCCTCATGCGCTTGGATTCATTTCCACTTCAGTCCATTCCATCGAATACATCGGTTGTTATCTTTGTTCTTCGCTGGTCTCAGTGAACTTTTTTTAACGATTGCAGAAAATCGGCGCGGGCAAAAAAAGTTTTGGCAAAACCGGCGACGCGCAAGGGCTTCTCCCTCTCCTCTGGGGAGAGGGCCGGGGTGAGGGAGAACATTCCATTTCACTGATTACCACAAAATGAAAAAACTTTCGCACATTGATTCTCGCGGCGAAGCCAGCATGGTGGATGTTTCGCACAAACCGATTTCGCAACGCGCAGCGATCGCCAGCGGGGAAATTCGCCTGGGAAAAGCGACGCTGAAATTGATTGAACACAACAAAATCGCCAAAGGAAATGTTTTGGCAACGGCGCGAATCGCCGGGATTCTGGCGGCAAAAAAAACAGGCGAACTGATTCCGCTTTGTCATCCCTTGCCGATTTCTCATTGCGAAATTCAGTTTGAAATTCCAAAAAGCGCGGACAGAATTCTCATCACTGCCTCGGCAAAAATCACGGCACAGACCGGCGTGGAAATGGAAGCGTTGACGGCGGTCGCGGTTGCGGCTTTGACGATTTACGACATGTGCAAAGCGGTGGATAAAAAGATGAAAATCACTGACGTCAAATTGGTGTCGAAAACGAAACACCAGGAAAATTAAAAAAACGGACCTGTCTGCTTTCAAAGGGCAGTGCCGCGAATTCCTGAAAAAAAGATTTTGACAGTTCGGTTCCAATCAATCAATCTATCCGCATTCGTTGATATAAACGAATCTCATTCAGAGTGGTGGAGGGACTGGCCCTGAGAAACCACGGCAACCGGTTGAAGCGCGTCTTCAATGTCCAGGTGCCAATTCCAGCTCGAACGAAAGCGTTTGGGAAAAGATGAGAAGAGCGCACGAATTTCCGACCTCTTCTCTCACTGAGAAGAGGTTTTTTATTTTCACGAATGTGAAATTCCAAAAATAAAATTATGGACAAACAAACTGGTTTCATGAAGGCGCTCAAATGCCGCGAATGTGGTCGCGAATATCCGCTCGCCGCCACGCACGTTTGCGAATTCGACTTCGGCCCGCTCGAAGTCGCTTACGATTACGACCGAATTAAAAGTTCGATGACCCGTTCGGTCATTGAATCGCGCCACAAAAATATGTGGCGTTACCGCGAGTTGCTGCCCGTCGCGGGCGACCCGACCGTCGGTTGCGAAACCGGTTTCACGCCGCTCATCAAAGCCGACCAATTGGCTAAGCGCCTCGGCATTCGCGAACTCTGGATTAAAAATGACACGGTTAATTATCCATCGCTTT
>JALYXC010000228.1 GCA_030947315.1 Verrucomicrobiota bacterium
GTGGCCGAGCTTTTCGACAATGGGCATCTGCTGCAACGCAAGCGCGCATTGAAAAAACTGGCGGCTGTGCAAACCGCTGCGCAAAATAAAATGGCCTTCGAGCAGCGCGCCGGTGTCGCGAAAAATTTGCAAAGCCGCGTCGTTTGTCACGGGTGGAGAATCCGGAATCGAGAATCCAGAATCCAGAAGAAATAATTTAGCCACGGATTTTCACAGATGAAACACAGATTTATTCTTGTAAAAATCTTTTTGGAATCCGTGTTCAATCCGTGTTTCATCTGTGGCAAAAAAATCTGGATTGTATCTTTCGACTTCTGAATTCTGAATAGATGCCGAAATGGCTGAAATTTATTAGCGCCATTTTGTTGTTGCCGGTGTGCGTGGGCGCGGTTGAAACACTATGGCTGATTTTAAGACATGGCGGCAGCGCCGAAACTTTTTGGGTCGCCTTGCTGGCCGGGGCGACCTGCTGGTGGGTGGTTTATTTGCTCTTGCCCAAGCCGATGTGGCTTTATGTCTTCGGCCATGAATTGACTCACGTCGTTTGGACCTGGATTTTCGGCGGACGTGTTAAAAAATTTAAAGCGACTTCCAGAGGCGGCCATGTGGTGGTGACCAAAACAAATTTTTTTATTGGGCTGGCCCCTTATTTTTTTCCGTTTTATGCGGCGCTGATCGTTTTGATTTTTGCGCTAGGCCATTTGGTTTGGAACTGGCCAGATTATCTGGTCTGGTTTCATTTGTTGATCGGGGCGGCTTACGCTTTTCATGTGACATTGACCTGGCATATTTTGAAAACGCGCCAATCAGATATTACGCAGGAAGGCTATGTTTTTTCGGCGGTCATTATTTTTTTGGGAAACATCAGTCTGTTACTGATAGGCATTCCCTTGCTCACGGCGCGGGCGGATCTGTTGACCGTTTTGAGATGGTGGTTTGAAAACACGCGCCAGATTTGGCAATGGCTTTCCCAAATTTTTTGATTTAAAAAATACAATTTCGCAGAAGATCAATCAAAAATCCTCTTGAACTAATTGCTGGCTTCAGGCGAAATGCGCGTTGCTCTAACTTTGTATGAACCTGGCCGATATTTTAAAACCCGAACAAATACTCCCGGATTTCCGGGCCACTGACCGCTGGGAAGCCATTGATGAATTGATCAATAATCTGGTCGCGACCGGCAAAATCAAACCGGAACATCGCGAGCCGATCACCGCCGTGATTAAAAAACGCGAAGCTTCCATGAGCACCGGAATCGGTTTCGGCATTGGCATTCCGCACGCTTCCACCGATTTGATTGCTGAAGTCGTGGGCGCTTTTGGCCGCTCCAAGAGTGGAGTCAATTTTGATGCGCTCGATAATCAACCGGTCAATCTCATAATGCTTTTTCTCGTGCCGCAGGGCCAATTTCAAAAACATCTGCATACCCTGGCCAGCATCGCCAAGCTGTTGCATAAAAAAGAATTTCGTCAGGCCTTGGAAGAAGCGCCCGATGCCCAGGCCATGTTCAAAGTCATCAATGAACACGCGGGAAAATAGCCGGTATTTTCTTTGTGCTGCACCGATTTCTTGAACACCGCCTGCAACAAGCTCTCGCCGCCGTGTTGCCCGGAGCTTCCCCTTTTCTTCCTCTCGTTCGACCCTGTCCTGATCCGAAATTCGGCGATTACCAAACCAATGCGCTCATGGCGCTGGCCAGGGAGCGAAAAATAAATCCACGCCAATTGGCCACCGATGTTTTAGCAAAACTGAATGTTTCCGAATGGTGCGAAAAAGTTGAAATCGCTGGCGCAGGCTTTTTGAATTTTCGCCTGAAAAATTCCGCGCTCACAGAAACGTTGCAAGCAGCGGCGCGCGGCGAACATTTATTTTTTAATAAAACGGAAAAACCGCGCACGGTGGTGGTTGATTTCAGTGCGCCGAATGTCGCCAAGCCGATGCACGTCGGACATATCCGCTCGACGATTCTGGGCGATTCATTGGCGCGGCTTTTGCGGATACTCGGCCATCGCGTCATTACCGATAATCACATCGGCGATTGGGGAACGCAGTTTGGAAAATTACTGGTCGGCTGGAAAAAATATTTGGATTCAGAAAAATTAAAATCCGATCCGATTGGCGAAATGGAGCGGCTTTATAAAATCGTCAATGCGGCGTGCGAAACGGACAAAACCCTTCTCGAAAATGCGCGCCAAGAATTAGTCAAATTGCAAAATGGCAACGAAGAAAATCTTCAAATCTGGCGCGAGATGATCGCCTTGTCGCAAAGACAGTTTGATGAAGTTTATTCGCGGCTCGGAATTAAATTTGATCACGCCCTCGGCGAAAGTTTTTACAATCCATTTTTAAAAAAGGTCGTCCAGGAATTGCGCGAAAAAAATATCGCCCGCGAAAGCCAGGGAGCGATGGCGGTTTTCTTTGCTGAGATTCCTGCATTGAAAGATCATCCCGCCATCGTGCAAAAAAGTGACGGCGCGGCCAATTACACGACGACTGATCTGGCCACGCTGCAATATCGCTGGGAAACATGGCGACCTGACGAAATTATTTACGTGACGGATGGGCGCCAGCAGCTTCATTTCCAACAAATTTTTGCCACCTTTGCGCGCTGGCATCCGGAAAAGAAAATTAAACTGGCGCACATCTGGTTCGGTTCAATTCTTGGCGAAGATGGAAAACCATTTAAAACCCGTTCGGGCGAAACTGTGAAACTGGTTGATTTACTTGACGAAGCAGAGGATCGCGCTTTTAAAGTTGTTTCGGAAAAAAATTCTGAGTTGAGCAAGACTGATCGAAAAGAAATCGCGCGCATCGTCGGTTTGGGCGCGGTGAAATATGCGGACCTTTCGCCGAATCGTCAGAGCGATTACATTTTTTCGTGGGACAAAATCCTGGCGTTGAACGGCAATACTGCGCCCTATTTGCAATATGCTTACACGCGCATTAAAAGTATTTTTCGCAAAACGGGGGAAATATCGAACCCTGAAGATCGAACATCAAAAATCGAATTGGTCGCGCCCGAAGAAATCGCGCTGGCCAAACATTTTTTAAATTTTGGTTTGGCGCTGGAAGCTGTGGCCGAAGAATATCGCCCGAATTATTTGTGCAATTATCTCTACGAACTAGCCGGTCATTTCGCGCGATTTTACGAAAATTGTCCGGTGCTGAAAGCGGAGCCTGCGCAAAGAAATTCCCGCCTTGTTTTGTGCGAGTTAACCAGCCGCATTTTAAAACAAGGTTTGGAAATTTTGGGAATTGAAACTGCGGAGCAAATGTGAATCGTTGGTTCGCTTGACGCGCCCGAGCCCTGTTATTACTTTTTCAATATGAAAACCAAGATCGTCCACTTTGGAGATTCGTCGGCAATTTCCATTCCTGAGCCGCTTTTGCAACAGTGCCATTTTCAGGATGAAGTGAACGTGGAACTGCGCGGCGGTTGTTTGGTTATCAGCCTGTCTAAAACCGCCCGCGAAGGTTGGGATGCGGCTTTCCAGAAAATGCACGAAGCTGGTGATGACCGTTTTATTCTGAATGAAACGGCGACTTCCAATCGGCAAAATTGGTCAAATTGTTTTTGACCAGATTCGAACCGTGGATAAAACGCGATTAGTCAAGACTCTGGGAAAAATTGATGAAGCAACTCAAGATAAGTCCTGAGAGTGCTGGGTGAAATATTTGCAAAATAAAAACGCAAACCAATCCCATGAAACATTTTATTCCCTTTATTTGGATTCTCTCGATTTTTTTCCAGTCTGATTTTTCTTTTGCCCAAACCAATCTCACCAAAGAAACTATCGGCGAGGCCGAAAAATTAATCGGTCTTCAATTTTCCGACGAAAAACTGGAAATGATGCTCGACGGATTGAAAGCCAGATTGAGCGACTACGAAGCCAATCGCAAAGTTCATATTCCCAACAGCGCGCCGCCCGCTGTTTTATTTAATCCGCTTCCGGTCGGCTTCAAATTCGAGACCGTTCGCAAAAAAACGAAATGGAGTTCGCCAGGAAAAATTAAATTGCCCGCCAACCTCGATGATCTCGCTTTTTATTCCATCGGCGAATTGGGCGCGTTAATTAAATCACGCAAAATCAGTTCGGAACAACTCACCAAAATGTATCTGGCGCGGCTCAAAAAATTCGGGCCGAAATTGGAATGCGTTATCACGCTTACCGAAGAACTTGCGCTGCAACAAGCGCGTCGCGCAGACAAAGAAATTGCCGCTGGAAAATATCGCGGGACGCTGCACGGAATTCCGTATGGCGCAAAAGATTTGCTTTCCACCAAAGGAATTAAAACCACATGGGGCTCCGTTCCTTACAAAGAACAAATGTTCGATGAAGACGCGACCGTCATCAAAAAACTGGAGCAAGCCGGCGCGGTTCTTGTCGCAAAATTGACGATGGGCGAACTGGCCTGGGG
>JALYXC010000243.1 GCA_030947315.1 Verrucomicrobiota bacterium
GTCCGAGCATGACGCATTGCGAAATATTGCGCTCGCAAAAAACAGAAATCATTTTGGAAAGCTGGCCGACTTTAAGCCAGATGATTTCATCCACGAAGGAAGCCAGTTCGGGATCGGTTTCGTTTTCAAAAGCGACCGCAACCAGCCGTTTGACACCGCTGCGCCGCGCTTGGTGGGCGAATAAAATTGGCAAAGACCGATTGCCCGCGATCAGACCCAAATTTTCCCTGGAATGCGTCACGCCTGAATTTAGCCGTAACAATTAAATGACTGAAGAATTTTCTTTATGCGAAATGCAAAAGGCAAAAATGGAAAACATCAGATCTCTGGATAAAGCGAGATAAGGTCAAGGACCCGCGCCTGCTAGGGTCGAATCCTTTTAACTGCCACTGATAAATTAAACCGCCGATAAACGCCGATGAACGCAGATAAAAATTCTTTTACCATTTGCGTCAATCTGCGCGTATCTGCGGTTAGAAACTTTTTAGGAACGAACGCAAAACGTTTAATGATCGCGCGAAGTCCTTGTGGTTAAATCTTTATTTTCTTTCCAAATTGCGCATCCACCTTCACCAAAAACGCGACGAGAAAACCAGGAATCGTGGCGATCATGACCCATATAAAAAAATGTTTGTAACCGATAATTTCCTGGAGCCAGCCGGAAAACATTCCAGGCAACATCATTCCCAAAGCCATAAAACCGGTGCAAATCGCATAGTGCGCCGTCTTGTGCGGGCCGTCCGCGAAATAAAGCAGGTAGAGCATGTAACCGGTAAAACCGAAACCGTAACCGAATTGCTCGAGGGCAATGGAGGCATTGATGACCATGAAATTTTCCGGTTGAAAAAATGAGAGAAAAACAAAAGCGGCATTGGGCAGATGAATAGCGCAAACCATAATCGGGAGCATGAATTTCAACCCAAATTTTGCCGCCAAAAATCCGCCAAATAATCCGCCCAGCGTGAGCGCCAGAATCCCAACGGTCCCATAAACAAAACCGACTTGCCCGGTTGTCAATCCGAGGCCGCCCACTTCGCGCGGGTCAAGCATAAAAGGCGAAATCATTTTGACCGCTTGAGCTTCCGCAAACCGATAAAGCAAAATAAACAACAGGGCCGGCATGATGCCCGGCTTTTTAAAGAAAGAACCGAGCGTATTAAAAAAATCCGCGAAAAGACTCTGGCCTGAAACCACCGGAACATCGCTGGCTGGGCGTGGCAAAACGAATTTATGGTAAATACAAAAAAACAAAAATAACCCGGCCAGCACCAAAAACCTAATAGCCCAGGCCAACGGAATATTTCCGGCGCGCGTTTTGAAAACCACTCCCGCGTCTTCTTTTAATTTCGGATCAAGCTGAATGACCGCATGGAAAGGTTGTTTCCAATTTTTGGAATTAAAAGTAAAGCGCTCGCCTTCCACTAAACGAAAACCCTTGTCGCTCCCGCCAATGCCGAGATATTCCAAGCCGCGCGGTTCTCGCGCAAAATTCACCACAATATTTTTGCCGGGCGGCGGCGCCTGCGAAAGAGTGAAAGAAATTACGCCAGCATTTCCGACAATGGCCGGTTTCTGTTTTGTTTCTTTCGGAAAAGTTAGTTTCAAGAATTGGCCGAACGGTTTGGAAATAGTTTCTGTCCACCACGATTTATTCCCGGCTTTTTTCGCCGCCGTTTTTTCTTCTGCATAAAAACCGTGTTCTTTATTCCAGCTTTTGGCTTGGGCAATCACCGCGTCCATTTCGGCGCGTTCTCGATTGTCTCGCGCAATCATCAGCGAGGTGGGTTGAGCTATTAAACGAAGTTCGCTTTTCTGCGGCTGAGCTTCGACGGCCGTTGCATCCACGGGCTGAATAACTTTTTGATTTTGCACGGCTTCGATCGGAATGGCCAGACTCGGCAAGCCATTTTTACTTTCCAACGAGCCGGCCAGCATGATGAGAAGGCCGCTGCCGACAATCATGGCCAGCCGATAAAATGTGCTGCGAATTCCGACCCACCAGGCTTGCTCGTGCGGCGACATTCCGAGCATGTAAAAACCGTCCGCGGCGATGTCGTGCGTGGATGAAGCGAAAGCCATCACGCAAAAAATCGAAAGTGAAAAAATAAAAAATGCGCTCGTCTGAACTGCCAACGCGACCACCGCCAGCGCGATGGCAATGAGAAATTGCATGACGACAATCCATTGGCGTTTGGTTTTAAAAATATCAACCAACGGACTCCAGAGCGGTTTGATAACCCATGGCAGATAAAGCCAGCTCGTGTAAAGCGCAATATCGGTGTTGGAAATGCCAAGCCGTTTATAGAGAATGACCGACATCGTCATGACCACGACGTAGGGAATTCCTTCCGCGAAATAAAGACTGGGAATCCAGAGCCACGGATTGCGTTTATTTTCGCTGGAGTGCACGAGCTAAAGAATTATTTTAAACAGCAAAAAAAGCAAAGCGGGAAATGGAAGGGAAATTGCGGCCACAATTTCCACGACTCATAAAATCCCCGCAGATTGATTTTTCGCGTCGTCAATTGTCTCTTCCGGCGAAAGCGACAATTGTTCTGGCGGCGCGGTAGCGAGGCCCGGCTCGACCGTGAGCAATGCTTCCGGTTTTTTCACTTCGATCCGACGCAACTCGTCGGCGGCAGGTAAATCTTCCAGTGTGCGCAAGCCAAAATATTCCAAAAATAACCGAGTGGTGCCATAAGTCATGGGACGACCAATGACTTCGGCGCGACCGACTTGTTCTACCAGGCCGCGCTCCAGCAAAGTTTGCATCACACCATCCACCGCGACGCCGCGCACCTGTTCGATTTCCGCGCGGGTGATGGGCTGGCGATAAGCAATAATCGCCAGGGTTTCCAGACCAGGCTGCGAGAGACGCGACGGGCGAATTTTTTGTCCCACGAGGGCAATGAGCCACGGCGCGAATTCCGGTTGAGTCACAAATTGCCACGAACCCGCCACACACGTCAGCCGATAACTGCGTTGCGCTCTGTCGTGTTCTTTTTCCAATTGCTCCAGCGCAGTGGCAAGTTCGTTGTCCTTGATTTTTTTCCAGGCTAGCGCCGATTCGCCCGCGCTGTTCTGCGACGCCGCTGCCGCCAGAACTTCGCGCAGTTCCTTCAGGCTCATGGCTTTTTGCGCGGAAAATAAAATGGCTTCGAGAATCAATTTCAATTCCATGTCGGAGCAAATTTTTACAGCAAAGACGTGGCGAAACAGAGTTTTATTTTCTCTTTGCTACTGTGGCGAATAAAATGTTTTTCAATTCAGACCGAAATTAAAATCAGTTTGACGCCGAAACAATTTCATTGGCGTTCTCGCGGGAGGCGACTGAATTCGGCGCTTGGCGGATTTCGATTTCACCAAAAGGTTCCTGCTGCGAAAAAATAATCTGTCTCAAACGAATTAATTCCAGCATTGCCAAAAACGTGACGACGACTTCCGAACGACTCGTCGCGCTGGCGAACAAGTCGGAAAATTTTACGCCTGATTTTTTGTTAATGACCGCCATGATATATTCGATTTTTTCACTAACCGTCCATTTATCTTCAAAAATATCGCGCAAATCCTCGCGGGAAGTGAGGCGTTTGAGAATCGCGCTCACCGCATTGATTAAATCAAAGAGGGAAACGTCTGGTTTGACTGGAGGGGCTTCAAAAGCAAAATTCATTTTGCCAGGAATCCGCGGAAAAATATTTTCCTGAGTCGTTTCGAGAACTTGCAATTGCGCGGCGGCGTCCTTGAATTTTTTATAGGCGACCAGTTGCCGGATCAATTCCCAGCGCGGGTCTTCGCCTTCTTCCTCGTCCTCGGTGGGCGCTTGCAAATCCACGGGCAAAAGTTCGCGGCTTTTGATATACATTAAGGTCGAAGCCATCACGAGAAATTCCCCTGCAATATCCAGATCAAGCATTCGCATCACATCAATGTATTCAATAAATTGCGTGGCCAACGTGGTCAAATTGACCTCGTAAATATCAATCTCCTCTTTTTTAATGAGATAAAGAAGCAGGTCGAGAGGCCCCTCAAAGACGTCGAATTTAACTTTATATTCAGCCATGGTGAACCACGCCATGCGGCGCAGGAACGCCAAATACTAAAACCACTTTTAACTTTGAGCAACGCAAAAATTAAAGGGAAGGCGAGGGAGAATCTAATCTCGTGCGTGGGTTTTTTTTCCTGTCGCTCTTCCGGCGAATACTTTCCAAATCTTACAAAAAATCTATTGCCCACACTGGCCGCAAATGGTTACAAACGTGAAAATTCCCCCCAGAAAGATCGAAGAAATGAAAAAACTTATCGTTCTTGCAGGGAGCGGATTAATCGCAAGCAACAATTATACTTTGAACCCGCCGCCAATCGCCGCAAATTATCCAAGTGTTTTCTCCGTCCAGATTCCAGCGAACCAGACTTCAGCGACAGTCACA
>JALYXC010000251.1 GCA_030947315.1 Verrucomicrobiota bacterium
CTTTCATCAAAAATGCGCAGCAGAAAAGAATGAATAAAAGCGTTAAGCCGCTGCTCGGCGGGCGCATGGGATTTCAGGCCGAAATCCGGTGGATATTTTTCCAGCGCGCGTTGCTGGGAAAATCGCAACACCTCTGAGTAAAGCTTTTCCTTGTCGCCAAAATAATAATTAACCGCCGCAATGTTGGCTCCGGCGCGCTGACAAATTCCGCGAACCGTCGCCGCGCGGAAACCAACTTCCGCAAACACGTGTCCCGCCGCTTCCAAAAGATTTTGGCGCGTGACAGCAGGAAGCGGTTCAAGATTGAGTGAAACAGTCATTGACTAAAACTTACGTTTCAAACTCACAATTGAAACAAACGTTTTAATTGTCAATAGATTTTTGCCAGAAATATAAAACGAGCAATAATTAATTTATGGGATTATTTCTTTATCATTGAAGCGAGGGCCATCCTGACATCCAAAATTCACCTAATTGGTGACTTAAAATGATAAACCAGCTATTTAAAACGTTTGTAAGAATCGGCATTCGGCGCCGCCGGATTGACACTGTTTGGACTTGCGCTGAAACGATTCTTTACACTTGGTTTTAATTACAAGTTTCTGATTCTGTCTAATTGCAGGATTGATGTTGTTTTTTTTCTGCTTGTTAGTGAAGCGCGAACTCGAACGGAATGATAAGTAAAGTAGGTATGAATCGAAGCGCTATTCAACAAAAGCTCTCTGATCTAACTCGGTTCATTTCTTTGCACTAAATTTAACCATTCGCCTTCCTCTATTTGTGAACAACGTGCGAACAATTTTTCCCAAGATAAAATTGTTTTTCCTGCCCCAATCAGATTTGATTTTTGATCCATGATTGATTCGCTTGATTCTGACGGAGGAAAGTCGCCGGCCGATTTAAAAAAAACGCGGCGCGTGCGGCGCTCTCCCACAGCGGCAGCGATTGACCGGTTGCCGCCGCATTCGATTGAAGCGGAGCAAGGCGTGCTCGGTTGCGTGCTGCTCTCGCCCAACGATTGCATGGGCGAGTGCATTGAAAAACTTAAAAAGGGCGCAGAAGTTTTTTACGATTTACGGCATCAGGCCTTGTTTGAAGTTTTGTCAGAAATGTATGACGCCAAAGCGGCGATTGATTTAATTACATTGCAGCAGCGGCTCAAAGACAAACAACAACTCGAAAGCCTGGGTGGACTTTCTTATTTATCATCGCTGCCTGACGCGGTGCCGAGCGCGGCCAATCTTTCCTATTATCTGGAAATTGTTCGCGAGAAATATATTTTGCGAAAAATGATTCAGACCTGCACCGAAGTGGTGGCGCAGGTTTACGAACATGAAGGCGAAGTGGACGCGCTGCTCGATCAGGTCGAGACGAATATTTTGCGCATCAGCGAAGAGCGCGTGGAGGAAACTTCCAACACCATAAAAGTTCTCGTTCATAAAGCGATCAGCAAAATTGAGGAGTATCATCAAAATCAAGGAATGCTCACCGGCCTGGCGACTGGTTTCATGGACCTGGATAAAATCACGACTGGTTTGCATGGCGGCGAAATGATCGTCATTGCGGCGCGGCCTTCCATGGGAAAAACTTCTCTGGCCATGAATATTGCCGAGCATGTGGCGATTGAACAAAAATTGCCCGTGGCGATTTTCAGTTTGGAAATGACCGCGGAGTCGCTTGTTCTTCGAATGCTTTGTTCCCGGTCGCGCGTGAATTTACGAAATATTACGGAAGGTTTTTTGGCCGAACGCGATTTTCCAAAACTGACCGGCGCGGCGGGCAAACTGGCCAGCGCGCCGCTTTTTATTGATGACAGCTCGGGACTTTCCATTTTGCAATTACGCGCCAAGGCCAGGCGCATGGCGCAACAATATGGAATTAAACTTTTTGTGATTGATTATTTGCAACTGCTCAATTCTACTTCGCGCCGGGCGGATAATCGGCAGCAGGAAATCGCCGATATTTCCAATGGTGTCAAAGCGCTGGCCAAAGAATTGAAAGTTCCTGTGATTGTGCTCAGTCAATTAAATCGCGAATTGGAAAAAGATAAAAATCGCAAACCGCGCTTGTCGGATTTGCGCGAATCCGGTTCCATTGAACAGGACGCCGATCTGGTTGGGCTGCTTTACAAACCCAGCAGCAGCGATGACGAGGAAAGCAATCAGGAACAAGATGCGATTCCGATTAATTTATTGATCGCCAAACAACGCAATGGCCCGACGGGCGATGTGCATTTAACCTTTTTAAAATCATTTACACGATTCGAAAGTGCCGCCAGAGTCTCCGCCGACGATATTCCGATGGACCATTAATAATAATGAAATTATTTTTACGTTTTAACTGGCTGGTTTTGATTTGGGTTGGCGGAGCGGCCGCTCTCGCGCAAACGGTCCCGATCATTTCTAAAATTGAATTGAAACATGTCGGCAAGCCCGCCGCCAGCGAAGCATTGATTCGCGCCAATATTCGCGTCAAGGAAGGCGAGCAATACCAACGCGCCCGCATTGATGATGATGTGCGCAATCTTTATGCGACCGGTTATTTTTATAATATTCGTGTCGTCGAGGAATTTGCGGCGAACGCCGCAAAACTCACCTACGTTCTGCAGGGCAATCCGTTACTGACGGATATTAAATTTTCCGGCAATCGAAAATACAGCAACCGTAAACTGCTCAAAAAAATCACCTCCAAAGTAGGCCAGCCTGTCAATGAGCGAAAACTTTTTACCGACGCGCAGGAATTGACCAAGATGTATCAAAAAGTCGGTTACCAAAAAACCACCGTCAAACCGGTTCTTCATATTGATGAAAAGGCCGGGCGCGGTTCAGTGACCTTTGAAATCACGGAGACCGGAAAAATTAAAATCAAGAAGATTAACTTTGCCGGAGCGCGGGCGTTTTCCGAAAAAAAATTGCGGCGAGTTTTGAAAACCAAAGAGCGCAGCATGTTTTCCTGGCTGACGGGCAGCGGCGTTTTGAAGAATGAGCAATTTCAGGACGACAAAGAACGGCTGATCGAATTTTATCAAAACGAAGGTTACATTGATTTTGAAATCAAGGATGTGAAATTTATTTACGTGGGCGAGAATAAATTGAATCTCCGCTTTATTCTTTCTGAAGGAACTCGCTACAAAGTCGGCGCGCTCAGTTTCAAGGGCAACCAGCTTTTTTCCACCAACCAAATTTTAAAAGGAGTCGTTATTGGCGGCAAAGAAAGTCGGATGAATATGACGGTCGGAAAAATTTTCACGCCGAAAGGTTTGACCAAAGATGTGGAAGCGCTGCGCGATTTTTACGGTTCCAAAGGTTATATTGATACGCGCCTTGCTGCGGTTAAAAACGCCAATATCAACACCGGCGCCATGGATTTGACTTACGAAATCGAAGAAGGCACCAAGTCGTTCATTGAAAAAATCGAAATCAAAGGCAACGACAAAACCAAAGATAAAGTCATTCGCCGTGAACTTTCTGTATCGCCCGGAGAAGTTTATGACACGGTGCGGATTAAATTAAGCAAGCAGCGTTTGGAAGGGTTGAATTATTTTGAAAAAATAGAAACGCAACCTGAAGAAACCGATG
>JALYXC010000255.1 GCA_030947315.1 Verrucomicrobiota bacterium
GCTTGACGCTACACCGGCCGACGATGAGCGTTATAAAAAAAAGCAGGCGCAAATTTTTCTGCAACAAATGGAAATCGCGGCGGAATTTAATTTGAACTGCGTGATTCATCAACGTTCCGCGCTCGAAGATACTTTAAAACAAATGGAGCCATTCGTCGGAAAAGTGCGCGGGGTTTTTCATTGTTTCGTCGATGACGCGAAAGCGATGCAGCGAATTCTCGCGATGAATTCGCTCCTGAGTTTTACGGGAATTTTGACGTTCAAAAATGGGCAAAGCATTCGCGATACTTTGGCTGCGACGCCTTTGGATAAATTTATGTTGGAAACGGATTGTCCCTATCTCGCGCCGGTTCCGTATCGTGGGAAACGTTGCGAGCCGGCTTTCGTGAAGGAAATTTCTGTAGTCGCGGCGCAGGTAAAAAATTGTTCGCTGGAAGAATTGAGCAAAGCGACTTGCGAAACCGCGCATCAGTTTTTTCCGAAGTTAGCGTGAATTTTTTCTCGCGTTGGCAGAAAGGCAGACGCGGAAAACCCACCAAACCATTAGCGGCTGTAAAGGCAGGCGCAGCCATAAAATCCATTGCGGCAGGTTTGATTCCGGCCAGCCGTGAATTGCGACGTGGCCGTTTGCCGGAAAAACAGCGGCCAACAACGCAATCAAACCCCCGCCTGCCACGACTCGTGTTTGCGGGAAGAGCACGCCCAAGCCGCCGAGCATTTCTGCCAGGCCGCTGACCCAAACCAATTCAGCGGGCCAGGGCAACCACGATGGCATCATGGCCAGATACGGTTTCGGATTGATGAAATGATTCGCGCCTGCAACAAGGAAAAAAATTGCGAGAAGCCAATGCCAAAGGGAGCGGGTTGAGGATGGCATGGTTTATCCTGCCGGGAATTTTGTCATTGGGATTGACGTAGCTTCTGTTCAATGTTGCGAAGTGTAGTTTGGAGTTCCTGCTCGCGAAGTTCGGGATCAATATCTTGAATATATTCAACTCCTGTGAAGTCATCACCGCGACGACGGTTCTGCGGCGGCTCTAATGTTTCAATCAGAATGGCCTCGAAAGCAGATACGATCGATGCCAAAGTTGGGACTAACGGTTCCTCGGTGAGTTTGCCCGCGTCGGAAACACCGTAAAATCCAAACCAAGAGAAACGATTCCAACGACCCGAAAGCCGGTCGAGAGTATGTTCGTATAAGCGCTGTCCTAGGGCGCGCTCAATGGCGCGACCCACATAAACCACGGTGTGGTGGTCTGAAAGAACATAAACTCCTCGTTGGCCGCTGAAATCCACACTCTTTGCGGCAACTTGTTGGCGTCCATATAAACGGGGCTGTCGTCGCCAAACGACGTGTTCACGCTGCCAGTGAATTCCGAATGCCCGGATAACGTCGGCGGAAGTTTCGACCTCTGGCTCCGTGATGAGTTGAGGTGGTAATGCACCGTTCGGGCGGAGAGTGAAAATGCCTTTGGCGACGCGGAGAAACGGTGACGCAGTGCCATCGTGTTTGATAGAGGCGGCAATTTGCGCGTTGACGGTGGCATCGGGGGTTGCGCCGGAAGTGGTTTTGAGTCCGCGCGTCAAGATGCGCTCGGTAATTTCGTGATAATGAAGTGGCTCCTTGGATTCGGTAAGAATCGTGATGATTGCACTTTTCCAAGATTGTTCAGACATAAATTACGTCAGCAAATATTAACAAACCGATTTACTTCATCGTCTTAATCCGAATATTTTTAAACTGCACGGTCATTGGGTTTCCGGCGTGAAGTTGCAGCGCGAGAATTCCTGATTTGGCCGCTTTCGTTTCTTCTTCGTCGGTCACGTCAATCGTCTGTTTGCCGTTGATGAAATGTTGCAGATGATTTCCTTTGGCGATGATGACATAATCATTCCAGCCTTCTTTTTTAATCGCGGCCTGAATCTCCTCGGATTTGCCGAGCGTGCCGACCACTTCTTTTTTTCCGTCGGAATGAATGACCACTTTTTCGCCGCGTTGCGCGAGAATGCCGCGCGCTTTTTCTTCATACAAAATGCCGGAATACGTTTTGCCCGCTTCGAAATCCGCTTGATAACCGGAGACAACCCAATATTCCGGCTTCACAACTTTACTGCGATATTGAATGCCGGAATTGCCAAAACCATTGGTGTTGTTCGCCACAATTTTATAGGAGCAGCGCAATTCAAA
>JALYXC010000272.1 GCA_030947315.1 Verrucomicrobiota bacterium
CCGTTACGGCTTCATAACGAGCGACGTTTTAAAAAGCAATATTTTGTCTCAGACAAAAACATTTCAGAAATCTGGGAAGGACGATATTCGATCCAGTCGGCGCGCTGCCATCTGCACTCCCCATTCAATTCCGAAATTTCTCACCAGCTGGTCTGGCTGTTTTTGAAAGCAAGAAAGCTATCAAATGATTAAAATCTTCCGGCGAAATCACCTCAGAAAAATTGTCAGGCATGAGAGACGTTTCTGACTCGCGTCGTTCTTGAATTTCTTTTTTTGGAATGGAAATTTCCTGGCCGTTGGATTGCGCGATTACAATCGTTTCACCTTCTTCGCGACGGAACAAACCGCTCTGCACTTCGCCATCTTTCAACACGATCAACGAGGCGCGAAAAGCGCGATCCACATTTCGATTCGGATCCAGAATATCTTCGATCAAACGATCCGCGCCGCGCGCGCCAACGCCGTCGAGTTGCGGGCCGACGAGGGCGCCCTGACCATCAAGCTGATGACAAACGGCGCAACTTTGCGCAAAAACTTTGGCGCCTGGCTCTCCGGAAGTTTCCGCGGAATTAAAAGCCGCACGGCGTTCTTCAATTAATTTTTGGCGCCTTACATCCAGCGGAGCCAAACCGCGCGTGAGTTTATCGAGGCGCTCAGAAAAGTTGGGAAGCTTGGCGGCGAGCAATCGGTCTTTAATGGATGTTTCCTGGAGAAAGCGGGCGGAAATTTTTCCATCGGCCACCGCTTGCAATAAAGTTTCCGCGCCTTCGGCATGGCCCGCCAGCCCGAGAGCAATTTGCCTTTGTAAATTTTGCGGCGCGCTCGGAAAGGCCGCGATTAAAATATTTTTCGCTTCTGGAAAATTAATTTGCGCCAAAGCTTCCGCCGATTTTTCGCGAAGTTTCATCGGCTCTTCGGCATTGGAAATAATTTTTTCCAAATCAGCAATGTGCGCCGAAGGATTAATCGTCAGCAACGCTTTGGCGGAGGCGGCGCGGGTTTCGACATCGGCATCGTCACTCTTTAACAAGTCGCTCAATGGCAATTCCAGTTTGGCGAGACGCAAAGTTTCGGCCATCTCCGCGGCGGATCGCTGGCGTTTGTCCACCTGATTTGGAATAAGTTTCGGCAATGGCACCACGGGCGGATCGAATCGCCCCACCGCGATCCAGGCGTAAGAATGGCCGGCGTTACCATCCACAATTTCGAGGTAACCTTTTTTGCCGGCGTGCGCCGTTAAATCCCATACGAACGGCTGCGCGAGATCGTTGCGGGGAGGAAATTGTTCCGCCAAAACTTTTTGCGAACTGGCATCGCGCAGACGAACTAAATTTTTTTTGCGCGGCGCTCGGTCCGGCGAACCATCATGACCGGCCATGAAAAAAGAAAGCTTGCCCGGAATCGTGAAATTTTTTGAGCGCAACACGCCGGTCAATTTTTCGCCGTCTGGCGAAAGGCTGGAAATAAACTGCGAACTTTTATCGCCATCCGCCGAGGCGCGCGCTTCCAAAAACCACGGATTAGCGCTGTCGTTATTTTTGTTGAGCGGCGAATTGCGCCAATCGAGCAAATTTACATTTACCGAGGCGAGTAATTTTTCGGCAAGTTCCGCGCCCCAATCGCGCAGGCTCGCGGTCAGTTTTTTGCCGCGCTGGGCGAAGCCTTCCTGCACCGCTTTCCAAAGCGCGAGTTGAAAATCAAGATCGTCGGCGAATTTCGCGCGTGTAAAATTGGCGAGTTGGCTCGTTTGCGATTCTGGCGCGTAACGGGCGGCGTGCCGCAAATAATTGCTTAATTTTTCGCGGTCTTCAGAAAACTTTTTCACATGCTGAAGTAAAAAAGTTCCGGCGCTTTCGCTTTTTATTCCAATCGCGACATGGGCAATCGCCCGTGAATCCGCTTCGTTTAAATTTGTTTGTTTTAAACGCTCAAAATTTCCCAGCGGCAAAAGCTGGTTGCGCAACGCCGTGCGAACGACATGGAGCAATTCAGAATCTTCCGCGGAAACTTTGTGGCGCAGCGTGAGAAGCGGCGAAATATTTTCAAATTTTGGATGGAGTTCCAGCGCATCGGCGGCGGCGCGTTGCGCGTACGGATCAGAATCCCGTAAACCGGCGAGAGCCATTTCGCGTTGTTTTGAATTCCAGTTTTCGGTTTCCGACAAAACGCGCATGGCATGAACGCGAACTCCGCGATCAGAATCTTTCGCGGCGGCGGACAAAATATTTTCATCCAATCCGCCCAGCCGATGCAGTATCCAAAGACCATGAATTTTGTGAAACGCATTTGATTTTTTATCGCGCATCATTTTTTGAACGGGCTTGATGGCGGGTTTTCCGATTTCATCCACGAGCCAATTCATGGCGAGCATTCGACGTGCAATATTCGAATGGCCAAGTTCGGCGATGAGACCTTTAATGTCAGTCGGTAGTTTTAGAAGTTCGCTGATGTCGCGCGAAGTCCGCGAAGATTGCGAAGAAGAATTTTCCCGTTCGCTTTCTTCGCGTCCGTCGCGAGATAAATTTTTCCCCGTGTAAACAATTCGCCAGATTCTTCCCCGCTCGCGGTCGCGTCCCGGATGCGTGAGCGGCACTTCGTAATGGCCAATAATGCGATTATAAAAATCAGCGACGTAAAGCGCGCCGTCAGGACCGAGTTGAAGATCCACGGGCCGAAACCATGGATCGTCGCTGGTTAAAAAATCGGGTTCTTCGTGAGCGATGCGTGTGGAACCGTGTTCGCGATAAGAATCGCGATTGATGCGGCAAGTCATCACATTGCCAATAAAAGTATTGCCGCGAAATTCTTTGGGAAAATTTTCGGCGGCATAAAAAACCATTCCGGCAATCGCCGTTGAACCATGACTGTGATTAATAATCGCGGGAGCAAAACCAAGTCCGTCGTGCGGTTTTCCAAAACTCGGATAATACGCGCCGCGCAGCAAAAGATAAACTGGCGCGCTATGACAATCAGCCGACCACAAGTCGCCGAGCGGATCGAACATCAAACCGAATGGGTTAACTTGTCCCCAGCTAAATTGTTCCACCCGAGCGCCGTCGGGTTTGAATCGATAGCAATTTCCGGAATTCATTTTGATGCTGCGGCCATCTTTGCCAGTCAGCGTGGAATCATTATTGAATCCGTGATCGGCATAAATCCAACCGTCGTAACCGCGTCGAAAACTGCTGGTCAAACCATGCGTGTCTTTTTCGTAACCAAATCGGCCCAGCACCAGCTCCCGTTGATCGGCCCGGCCATCTCCATCAGTGTCTTGGAAAAAATAAATATTAGGAATGCTGAAAGCGATGACGCCATTTTTGTAAGGATAAATTCCGATGGGAATATTTAATCCGTCAGCAAACGTCGTCACATTTTGGGCGCGGCCGTTTTCAGAAAAATTTTCCAGAATTTTAATTTGGTCGCGGCCTTTTTTTTCCACCGGCAAAACCGGAAAAGGATATTCGCGAGATTGCGTGATCCAGAGACGCCCTCGCGCATCAAAAGCCAGGTTCATCGGTTTGCCGATTTCCGGTTCGCTGGCCACCAGTTCAATTTCAAAACCGGGCGGCAAATGAAATTTTTTTTGTTCCTGTTCGGGTGTGAGCGGTTCGGTTTTACGAATAATCTCCGCAAACGGATCGGCCGCGTAAAGATTCGTCAAGCTGAAGAGCAACGCCAGAAGGGGAACTATTATTTTGGAATTCATGCCGTAGAACTATTGTTGTTAAAAAGCGGAAACATCTTCAATCGAAATCTGGATTTTTCATCTTAAAAATTTTTTTCTGAGCGGAAAACAAAACGATGACTAAAACAATTCTCAACAAAAAATTGAATTTTTTATTGAATCGGCGCGCAATGAGTTTTGAAAACCACAAAAAAAAGAGTTAGCAAATAAAATTAAACCGCTTACAAAAGCTCTGATTCCAAAATCATCCAAAAAATAAATCAAAAAATAATTTCCATAACGATTCAGTTTCCATTACTTTGCACTTGACCCAATTAAAACTATGAAATTAAAAAATCTGCTATCGCTCGGCGCTGCTCTCTGCAGCTTATTCGCTATGATTAACCCGGTGTGCGCCCAAGTCACTGCGTTCACTTACAATGGCCGGCTCAACACCAACGGCGCGCCAGTTAATGGCCCGTATGACCTGCGGTTCACCCTTTACGATGCGAATGCCGCTGGCAATGTCGTCGCTGGCCCGCTCCTCGTCAGCCCGGTGGACGTGGCGAATGGTTTGTTCACGGCGAGGCTTGACTTCGGCGCAAACGTTTTTACTGGCCCGCCGCGTTGGTTAAGCATTGAGGTTGGCCCGGTTGGCGCGGGCGACTTTACCGTGCTAAGTCCGCGACAGGAGGTAACGTCCTCGCCTTATGCGATCCGGGCCCAAACTGCCGGGACGGCGGCAGATGTCAATCCCAGCACCGTGGTTAAAAGTCTCAACGGTCTGCGAGACGACGTCAGTCTGCTGGCGGGCGCGAATGTTACCATTACTCCCAACGGCAACACGCTCACCCTCGCAGCCGCCGGGACCAGCGGCGGTGGCATTTGGAATTTGAACGGCACGAACGCTTATTATAACGGCGGCAATGTCGGCATCGGCTCGACAAACCCTCAGGCCAAACTGGAAGTGGCCGCGCAGAACGCTCTTCGTCTCGTCGGCTACCAGCCATTTCTAACTATTTCGGACAGCAATGCCGGCAATGCGCGGGGCAGAATTCAAAGTGTGGGCGGCGACATGAATATATTTACAGAAAGCTATCTGAGTGGCGCCAACCCTTTCTCCTTTCTGAAAGTCGCCAACAATGGGAACGTCGGCATCGGTTCGGCAGCCCCAGTTGGGAAATTAGAGGTGGTCGCGCAGGATGCCTTGCGACTCGTGGGATATGGGCCATTTCTCACGATCCTGGATAGCGGAAGCGGATACGCCCGGAGCCGGATTCAAGGCGTGGGTGGAGACCTGGACTTATTTACAGAAAGTTATTTAAGCGGCGTGAATCCCTATTCATTTCTGAAAGTAGCAAATAACGGGAACGTCGGCATCGGCTCGGCAGCGCCTGTCGGGAAATTGGAGGTGGTCGCGCAGGACGCTCTTCGTCTCATTGGCTACCAGCCATTTCTAACTCTTTACGATAATAACGCCGGTTATGCGCGTAGCCGCATTCAAAGTGTGGGTGGCGAAATGTTGCTCGTGCCGGAGACCTACCTTAACGGCAGCGATGGCAATGCCTATGTCAAACTTTTTAACTCGGGCAATTTCAGTGTTAAAAGTCTCACCATTCGCGGCGGGGCCGATCTCGCCGAACCTTTTGATTTGTCCAGCGCGGAGATTGCCAAAGGTTCGGTGGTGGTAATTGACGAAGACCACGCCGGCCATCTCAAGCTGAGCGATCAGGCTTACGACACGCATGTTGCGGGGATCGTTAGCGGCGCCAATGGGATCAATCCAGGCATCGCGCTTCAACAAGAAGGGGTCAATGAAGGCGGGCAAAACGTGGCCTTAAGC
>JALYXC010000328.1 GCA_030947315.1 Verrucomicrobiota bacterium
GCATTTGGCCGAAGACAAGCTTTCCTGTTTAAAAAATATTTTTTCGCGATGCTCAGTCATATTTCCCACCACCGGACTGAAAAGATTTAGGCAAGGTGGGCTTTCCTGAGCCAACGCGAACCTATCGGTTTCTTTTGCGGGGGGACATTAAACCTTTCTGGAAGCAAAGTCGAAAGGATTTTTCGCGACGGCAACACTCTGGGCGTCAGAACCTAATTCCATAAGAGAATTGAAACGTTAAAAGTTGATTTGCGAGACTCTGGCTTTTGAAATCAAGTTGCCGCGGCGTAAACTTTTTCCTTCGATTGATTTTCTGCTTTGGCCTGTTCAGCGTGACGCGTCATCAATTTAAAAATGTCAGGAATCGCCACGATCTCTGGCGAAATGTCCGGCTGATTAGTGAAGAGCGCGGCGTAACTTTGGGGATCATTCGGATGATAGCCGTGCATGGCGCGAATGGGACGTTCGCCCATGTGACTCGGTACGATCAGGGCGCCTTCCTCCATCAGAAAAATCAATTCGCCAAAATAGCGGTCGTGAAATAACACACGCATTTCTTCCAACTCCGCATCCGGCAAAATGCGGCCTTGCGAAACCTGCTTGAGGCAATCAGAAATTTGCTGTCGGGCCCGCTCATTAAAAAACCAGAAACGCGCCATGGTTGAGTCGTAAACGACCACGTAATCTTTTTCCATTTTCACATCGAGCGCATCAATTTGCGATTTGAGATCAATATGCACATCGCAATTGGCCATGCCATGATCGCTGAAAACGTAAAGCTGGACTTCATCGTAATGTTCGCGCGCCGCGCTCATAACTTTGTCGAGCCATTGTTCGTAAATTCGGAGACGCGCGGGAATTTGCGGCGATTTATTTCCCACTTGATGCAACAGCCCATCCAATCCGGGCCAATAACAAAAAGCAAAATCAAGCTGCTCCGCTTTGATTTGGGCGATCAGATCGTCGCGATTTTCTTCCTCGGTTTTTTCCGGCAAACTCACGAAATAAGGAATATGCCGTTCGATCAGATAATCAAAGATGTTAGGACCCGAATTCATGCCCTTTGGTTTGAGCGGACTTTTCTTTTCCGAAAAATCGTAAAGCATGATTTGTTGGAAAGGAATATTGTAGAGATCAAAATACCCTTCAAACTTCAATTGGTAACGAACGAATTTGCTCAACCAGCGGCGGAAAATGCGGCGACTAGTCATCGCTTTAGGCAACCATCGAAACGGCCGCAACGACTTGAACGGAGAATCTTTCGGATTATAAACGAAATAGCACCAGTTGCGATGTTCCACCGGCCAGCGCCCGGATAAAATGGATGGCACACAAGCTGAACTATAACCAAAAACAGATGAGAGCTTTTTGCGATTCGGCGCCACTTGATTGAGAAACGGATCGTTCTTTACGATTTCCCAACCGCACGCATCAATCATGATAAACAATGGCAAAACCGATTTCATAGTTCCTCGCTATTGTATTTTACGAGCGCAACAGCGCAATGCTTTAAAAATAAACTCTCAAGAAAAAATCGGAACAATTTAAGACCTCTGCAAAATGTTGTAGCGTCGGGACTGTGTCCCGATAAATTCGCGGGAAATCTTAGGGTGTCTGGCCACAGGCCCGACACTACATCTTGCCAAAACATGGATTTGCAGAGGTCTCAATTTATAAATTGGGAGTCCTCTCTCCCCAAGCGGCAATTTTCCCGTCGCGCTGAGATTTTGAGATTAATGAGTCGCCTCCAACTTTAAACTTTGAACGTTAAATTTTAAACTGGCATATTTGCCCCATGTCTCGTGAGTCCTTGAAAGATGTTCGACGATTGGTCGTGAAGCTCGGAACTGGCGTTTTGACCGACAGCAAAAAAAAACCGGCTCTGGACCAATTGAAACAACTTGTGGCGCAATTGGCTCATTTACGCCAAGCGGGCAAGGAAATTATAATTGTCACTTCGGGCGCGGTGGGCGCGGGCATGGGCGTGTTGGGTTACGAAAAAAAGCCGGCCAATTTGTCCGCCATGCAAGCCTGCGCGGCTGTCGGGCAATCGCGTTTGATGGCTCTTTATGAAAAATTTTTCGCCGAGTTTGATTTAAATGTCGCGCAGGTTTTGTTGACCCACGAAGATTTAAAACATCACGAGCGCCATCTCAATGCGCGAAATACCCTGGTCACTTTGCTGGGCCACGGCGTCATTCCGATCATTAACGAAAACGATGCCATTTCATTTACGGAATTAAAGTTCGGCGACAACGATAAATTATCCGCGCTCGTCGCTTGTTTATTGCCGGCTGATTTGCTGGTGATTTTAACGACGGTGGATGGCGTCATAGAAAATTTCGGCAAAGCGAATCCAAAAACCATTCCGATCATTGAACATCTTGGCGAAAAAATTGAAAAATTAGCCGGCGGAACGAAAAGCGAAACAGCCGTCGGCGGAATGACCTCTAAAATTCAAGCGGCCAAAATGGTGATTCGGGCCGGGATTCCGCTGGTCATTGCGTCTGGCGCGAAAAAGACGGCGCTGGCGAATATCATTTCTGGCGCAGATGAGGGCACGTTATTTGTAGCGCATCCCGATAAACTTCCCGGACGCAAACGGTGGATTGCGTTTTTTCATTCGCCCCGCGGAACCCTTTACGTGGATGAAGGTTGCAAAGAAGCTTTGCGGGAACGCGGCACCAGTTTATTGCGGCCCGGTATATCGAAATGTGAAGGAAATTTTTCGGCGGGCGAAGTCGTGCGCATTTGCGATTCGAATGGAACGGAATTCGCGCGCGGCATTTCTTTTTTTAATTCTGACGCATTGAAAACGCGCGACCTTCTGCGCACCGAAGCGGTTCATCGCGATAATCTGGTGATTTTGTGAATATCATTAACGCAGAGGCGCAAAGACGCGGAAAAAAAAGAAAAAAACTTTGCATCTTTGTTTCTTTGCGACTTTGCGTTTTTTTCCATGAAACAAAAACCAGCGATTAATGATTTGCTCGAGGTTATGGCCAAACTCCGTTCGCCGGAGGGTTGTCCGTGGGACCGCGAGCAAACTCACCTGACGCTGCGCTATCATGCGATCGAAGAAGTTTATGAATTGATTGATGCCATCGAAGCGGGCGACGATCAGGAATTGGCCGAAGAACTCGGCGATTTATTATTGCAAATTGTTTTTCATTGCCAGCTTGCGCACGAACGCGGCGCTTTCGATTTTGAAAAAGTGGCGCGTCACATTACGGACAAATTGATTCGTCGCCACCCGCACGTCTTCGGCAAAACCAAAGTTAAAAATGTCGAAGAAGTTTGGGCGAACTGGGAAAAAATAAAACGCGCTGAAAAACACGGAACCAAATACGCCCGCGCATCTGCTCTGGATGGAATTCCCAAACATCTTCCCGCGCTGCTCCGCGCCGAAAAGCTGGTGAAGAAAGCGCGTAAAGCAAAATTGATTTCTGCGGCGCCGATGAAAATTGTCCTCCGAAAAAAAGAGTTGGCCGAAAAACTTTTTGCCCTTACGCAATCCGCGCAACAAAAAGGATGGTCCGCGGAAGATTTGTTGCGCGCCGAGATCCAGAAGCGCGAACGCGAGTTTCGGAAAAAAGAACGCCAACGAGCCACTTGAACTCGCATGGCTTGGTTTTGCCAGGAGATTTAACTTCGCACCGCGACTTTCTTTTTTGCTATGGCCGGGCGATACTCCAAAATATCGCCGGGCTGACATTCCAAATGTTCG
>JALYXC010000366.1 GCA_030947315.1 Verrucomicrobiota bacterium
GGTCAAAGTTGTTTTACTGAATTGCGTCAGAGTATTTCTTTTTTAGAAATTTAGCCTCCAAATTTATTTAGAGCAGCCGACAATCGTTTTGAATGAATATTTCCACCCAATACCTTGATGGTCAGTATCTGGATAAAAATCCGACTTTTCATGTCGAAGATTCCCCTTGGAAAGCGGGCCAAATCACTCGCATTTTAAAAAAAAATTCGCTCCGCCCCTCCAGCATTGCGGAAATTGGCTGTGGCGCCGGCGAAATTCTCGTGCAGCTATTGCCGCAGTTCCAGCAAAGTTCTTTTTTCGGCTATGAACTGAGTCCTCAGGCCTACGAACTCTGCAAAAAGCGAGCGAACGAAAAAATTCACTTTTTCAACTCGGACTTATTTGAGGAACCTGATAAACTGTTTGATCTTTTGCTTTGCATTGATGTGATTGAACATATCGAAGACTACTTCACTTTTTTGCGACGACTAAAACAGCATGGGAAAGCTTTTGTTTTTCATATTCCTCTCGATATGAATGTCCAAATGGTTTTCCGCTCAGCTCCGATCATCGGCGTTCGAAAAGCCGTGGGTCACCTTCATTACTTCTCGAAAGATACCGCTCTGGCGGCTCTCGCTGATTGTGGTTATGAGGTTATGGACTGGTTTTATACGCCACATGGCACTGACCGTCCAAAAAGCGCCAAAGCCAAATTGCTTAATTTGCCCCGGAGAGTTCTCTCCTTTTTTAACGCCGATTTGACTGCTCGGGTTTTGGGCGGCTATTCATTGCTTGTTTATGCTCGGCCTGTTTCGGATCCTTAGCGCCATTTATTTATCTGTTTTCTATCCAGTTTGTTGTGAACTCCGTGTGCTGAACTTTAATAACTCCGACTTTTCAGTTTTATTATTTCGACTTTGATTTTATTACGTCCGCCAATTTTTCTCTTAAGTCGTTGGCCTGACCTTGACAGCAGAAGTTCTTTCCATTATTCACAACCCTTAATAATACTGTTTATTGTACTTTAAAAGATATTCTATTAAGCCCCTATGAATCTTTCCATTGCCAAAGACCAAATCCTGCACGGATTGCAATCTGTGCAAAATGTTGTCAGCACTCGCACCACCTTGCCCATTCTTTCGAACGTCCTGATGCGCGCGGAGAATAATCGTCTCGAATTCACCGCCACCGATCTGGACGTCACCATCACTTGCGCAGTTGAAGCTGAAGTAAAAAAAAGCGGCGCGGTCACGGTGCCGGTAAAAAAACTTTTCGGCATCATCCGGGAATTAGGCCAGCCGGAAATCGAAATGGAAGTGGATGAAAAAAATTGCTGCGCCATCAGGGCCGGAGCTTCCTTTTACAAAATTAACGGCTTGAGCGCCGACGAATTTCCGCCTCTGCAAAAATTCAAAGAAAATAAAACCGTCGTCCTCCCCCAGGAAAAAGTGAAGAGCATGTTGAAAAAAACTTCCTTTGCCATTTCCACCGACGAATCGCGATACGTGCTCAACGGAATTTTTATCATTCTTAAAGAACATAAAATGACCATGGTCGCCACGGACGGTCGCCGCCTGGCGATGGCGGATGAAGAAGTGGACATCGCAGAATCGAGTCAGGGCGAATTTATCGTGCCCACCAAAGCGGTCAATGAATTGAGCCGGCTTCTCCAGGACAAAGGCGAGATCGAAATTAAATTTAGCGAAAATCAGGTCGCCTTCACGCTCAAAGATGAAAAAGGATTTTCGATCTTAATTATTTCAAAACTGGTGGAAGGCAATTATCCGAATTATAAACAGGTTATTCCCGGTGAAGCGAAGGAACGCATTGCCGTGATGCGGGAAGAATTTTTGCACGCTTTGCGCCGCGCCGAAATTATGACCAGCGACAAATCGAATTCGGTCAAACTGCATTTCACCAAAAACAATCTGGCCATCACGGCCAACTCGCCGGAAATCGGCGAGGCGCGGGAAAGTCTGGCGATCAATTACAAAGGCAAAGATTTGCCGATTGCTTTTAATCCCGGCTATTTGATCGAGCCGCTCAATGCTTTGAGCGAGGACGAAGTTTTTATTGAATTAATTGATGAACTCAGTCCGGGCGTTTTCAAAATTAACGG
>JALYXC010000368.1 GCA_030947315.1 Verrucomicrobiota bacterium
AGCGCTATTTCAATCTCGCTTGCCACCGAGACAAGAGGAGCGACCATTCTTTACACCACCGACGGTTCCAACCCAGACTATACTTCACCAGTTTTTACGGAACCTTTTACTTTGCCCCAAACCACCACCGTAAAAAGTGTGGCGTTGAAAAGCGGGATGAATGCCAGCCCGGTGATCAGCAAACAATTTATTATTAATCCTAACGCGCCGAGCACAACGGCGCATCGTGGATGGAATGGTCAGTGCGAGGTGCGTATCAATGGCCAGGTTGGCCAAACCTTTGTCATTGAAGCCAGCACTGACCTCACGAACTGGGCGGAAATAAGCACCGTCACTCTGACTGCGCCCGTCTATTTTTATATGGATCCGAATGCGGCCAGTTTCACATCGCGGTTTTATCGAGCCCGCCCGTCGCCTTGATCTAACGCATAAATTCCAAACCAACGTTGGCTGCTCGCGGAAGCGCTGACAACTTCAAATCGAGCGGGTTTGTTTGTTACTAAAAGTTCGCCTCTTACGCCGATAGTTAAAATGCCGTTACTATCTTCAGAGTTGTTTTCCATCACTTGATAACGCAGCGAAATTTTGGAGTTCGAACTTTGCCAAACACGATCCGACAAAGTGACATCAAAATCCAAAATGGTTTTTCCATTCAATTTAAAATGGAATTTTCCGGCCGGTTGTGAAATTAAACCCATCGCCGCTGGAACTCGAAAATTGTAAATCTGTTCGCGTTTTATTTCCTCAGGCAGAGGGGCTGTTTCCCAAATCAGTTTTGATTGTTCGTTCGTTTGCCGGCAATGAGCCAGCGGCAACGTTCCCAGCCAGCCGGGATAATCCTGTTTTTCACTGGAGCTAATCACGCGATAAAAATTATTCGTGCCCTTGAGAAATTTTTTGCGCGCTTCTGCGGCCTGCTCAGTCGTCGCGCTGCCAAAAGCCGCCGGTCGCGCTTTCAAGTAAGCGATCAAGTCCGCAAAATCTTGCGCCTTGTGTCCCTCCTCCAATCCTTCCGGCATCAGCGAAAGGCTCGACGCTTTGATTTCGGCAATGTCAGCGCGGAGAATTTTTTCACGCACACCGCCGCCTTGCACCAGAGTGATGCTGCTCGCCGTTTCTGCTTGAATAACGCCGGAGAGCGACTGTTCGTTTTTAGTTTCGATATTGAATTGGAGATAGCGTGGTTCAATCACTGAACTGGGATCAAGAATGGCCACAAGAAAATCCTGCGGCGACTTATCACCAAGCGCCATTAAATCCGGGCCGACCGCAAAACCCTGGCCGCGAAACGAATGGCAATTGGCGCAGAGACGGCTAAAAACTTCCGCGCCCTTATCAGGATTGCCGATAAGTTGCGGCACTTCTTCCGAGAATTTCGCCAGAATCGCCTGCCGATTTTTATTTTGCGGAAAGAGAGCTGCGGCTCGTTCCCGGATTTTTTTATTATCGTGTTTCAATAAAAGTTGGCGGCTGCCCAGCGAAATTTCCGCCGGCTTAATTTTCTGTTGCTCAATGGCGTCAAACACTTTTTGAATGCCTTCGTCGCGACTTAATAAAATTTCCAGAATGCTGGAGCGAACAGCCACCGGAAAATTATTCCACCCGCTCATTAAAATTTCCGCCAGCTTCGGATGGCGTTGCGATCGAAGCGAATTCTGCGCGGCTTTTTGTAATTTTATATTTTCAATTTGAGTGGCGAATTCAATCAGCGTCCGCAAATTTTTTTCGTCGCTGTTCCAGGCGAGCAAGCGAAGAGCTGCTTCCCGTTCCGACAAAGTCGCTTTTTTATTTCGGGCAATTTTTTCCACGTCTTTGAGCGCTGTTTGAATTTGTTGCGCCGCCTGGCGAACGGGCGCCTCGGTCGAGTTGGTAAAAGAATCGAGCGAAAGTTTTTTATGATCCAGGGCTTCCTGCAAACTGGCCAGCGCCGTTAATTGCCACAAAGCGAAGGATTGATTTTCGGCGGGAGCGATCGCCACAAGAATAGACTCAAAAACTTTAGGATCATCCGAGCCTGCCGCCGTCGCGATCAGTTGTCCCACCATTTCGTTGCGGGCGGGAACTT
>JALYXC010000373.1 GCA_030947315.1 Verrucomicrobiota bacterium
GCACTGGCGTGCGCTGAAATAGCGGCGGCGAATGTGCTGAGCATCAGTATTGAATTCTTTGCAAGATTTTGTATTTTTGTTTTCATTTTGTTTTAGTTAAGGTTAGAATGTCTGGGTTGAGGAAAAATTGTAAATCTTAATTATAAATTATCATGCGATACGGTTTCATCGGTGACATGGATGAGATTAGAATAAAATCACCGAAGCTGGCTAGTCGCCTTTAAGCATCATTTTTCTGGCAATTCGATGGTTTAGCATCGGAAATACCGCATCTGTGGTAGGGCTCGAAAATCGTTTTACGCCCGGGCACTCGCTTTTAGTTCTATTGTTTTTTCCAAAAGAAAACCCGCGTAATCGGAGAAATCCATTCTCCCTGCTTACGCGGGTATGATATTTTATCTAACTTACAGTTTGCTGGCAGTCGTATGGCTGATCGCAACGTAATCAATGATCCAGCGAACACCGGTGTTAATTCCATCTACATCAAGCCGGAGCTGGGTGACGAAGTCACTACTCCAGCTTGCGTTAGCTCCGACCGGCAGCGTAACCACCGCCCAGGCGTTTTGCGCGGTGTAACTAATCTCCGTAGAAGACTTGGATTCTGTCCAGGTGCCGTCAGAGGCCGTCGTCCAATAAACTTTCATCTGATGATTCGCCGTGCCGCCATTTTGCGGATAAACACGGACAACTATCTGGTCATTGGCGCCGCCCAGGAAGTTTATACCAGCAGGACTGTAGAAGAATCCGTCATCGCCATTTTGATCGCAATAGATAATTCCAGGCCAAGTGGCATCACTCTGCCAGACTACTGGAGTCAGGCCATTGCCAGAAACCCAACCAGAAGCGCTGGAACCAAACCAATACTTCGGCGTCACTTGAGTATAGACATGGTTCATGATCCAGCGGTTGCCGTGATTGATGTTGTCGAAGTCGAGGCGTAGTTGATTAACTCTTTGCCCAGACCACTTGACGCTGCTTACATTCAGGTTCAATCGGATTTGCGTGTTGATCGCATTGTAGGTGACAATGGGCGAAGACTTCGCCGCATCGAGGAAGTTTTCCGCGTCGGTTTTCCAGAACATCTGCATGTCATGCGCGGCAGTGTTGCCATTTTGCGGATAGATTTGGACGTTGATCGAGGCATCGGCGGTGCCGGTGAAGCTGGTCAGCGGACTCATGACTTGTGAATCGTCGCCGGTTTGATCGCTATAGATACTGCCCGTCCAGCTATTTGGGCCTGTCCATATCTGCGGACTTAAACTCCAGTTGGAAAACCAACCATCTCCGCTCGTATCAAAGAACCACTGGCTGGGCCCAGTGCAACCTGAAGGAGCGACATTCACTCCATCGCCAGATGGCCAGGCATTATGAACGTGTGTATCGTGACCAGGATAACCAGGTCCGAGGCTTTCGATGGAACCCATATCACGGCAACGTTGATTAAAGGTTGACCAATACGGATTACTCGAACTGACACCAACGCCATTGATAATATAAACATCGAAAGCTGTGCCGGCGTAATGATAGGAGCCGCTACTGTGGGAGCCACCGCTTGTTTCCGAAACCCGGTAAGTGTAGCCATAAACATTCGCCAGCCTATCCATTGCATCCAATAGCCGGGGATCCAGCCAGGTCGTGCCCCCGGGCGCAGTTCCGTAAGCGCTCCGTTGAGCTTGTCCGCCATTGGCAGTATCAACGATGGTTTGACGCGCGTTGGCATTGTCAACCACGCCCGAAGTGTGAGTTGTATCTAAAGTGATCCTGCTATTGTCGCGAATAGAAGTCGCTAACCGCGTTCTGTCGCAAGCATTGACCGCGATTGCCGAGTTGGCAAAAGAGAATAAGGTAGCCCCGATTCCCGACAGAACCAAACTATAAGAAATATTTTTGAAAGTCATCTTCATAATGTTCTAGAAATAATAGTTGTCGAATCAAAAGAATCCGCACAAACCCAAGGAACCCATAACCTCAAGCCTGTGCGGATATTGGACCCAATTATAATTTGCTGGCAGTTGTCTGGCTGATCGCAACGTAATCAATGATCCAGCGAACACCGGTGTTAATTCCATCTACATCAAGCCGGAGTTGAGTAATGAAGTCACTGCTCCAGCTTGGATTAGCTCCTACTGGCAGGGTCACTATCGCCCACACATTCTGCGCGGTGTAGTTTACTACCGTGGAGGACTTCGATTCAGTCCACGTTCCATCGGAAGCGGTTGTCCAATAGACTTTCATGTCATGGTTTGCTGTGCCACCATTTTGCGGATAAACACGAATAACAATCTGGTCATTGGCGCCGCCAAGATAACTAATGCCGGGACTGTAGAAGAAACCATCATCGCCATTTTGATCGCAATAAATGATTCCCGGCCAGGTGGCATCGCTCTGCCAGACCACAGGAGTCAAACCATTGCCGGACACCCAACCGGATGCGCTCGAACCAAACCAGTATTTCGGTGTCACTTGAGTATAAACATGGTTCATAATCCAACGGTTGCCATGATTAATGTTGTCGAAGTCGAGGCGTAGTTGATTAACTTTTTGTCCAGACCATTTTACGCTGCTGACATTGAGGTTCAACCGGATTTGCGTGTTGATCGCATTGTAGGTGACAATGGGCGAAGACTTCGCCGCATCGAGAAAATTCTCGGCATCCGTTTTCCAAAACATCTGCATGTCATGCGCAGCGGTGTTACCATTTTGCGGATAGATCTGGACGTTGATAGATGCATCAGCAGTGCCCGTAATGCCGAATATCGGACTCATCACTTGTGGATCATCACCCGTTTGATCGCTATAGATACTGCCCGTCCAGCTATTTGGGCCTGTCCATATCTGCGGACTTAAACTCCAGGCGGAAAACCAACCTTCATCACCGGTATCAAAGAAAAATCGGCCCGTCGTGTTACCATTGATCATCCCCATATATTTATTCCAATCCCAGTAAGGACCTGGATCGGTGTGCGAATTGCAGTTAGGATCAATTCCCAAATTAGGACCTGCCCAAGCGGACCAACCAGGCACTGATTTCTGTCCATGCGCCACTATATGATTGCGATCCTTGGCGTAACCAAATTTTTCGGCGATGTGTTTAGTGATACCGGCTGAAGCTTGATACTGCGCATCGGTATACCAAGCAGGGTCACTGGCAAAGCCTTCATGTTCTGTTCCAGTGGAATGTTGGTTCCAACACAGCGCGTGCCAGGCGTAATTAGATTCAGAAATCATCTGGGTGATTTCTCCAGCAGGCGCATCTGAAGTGCTATCTTGTTTGCCATTAGTCAAGTAATGGACGCTTGCCCCGGTAAAACCGCATCCTTTAAAGTACGAAATGGTGGAAAGATAATACCCTTCCATGTCATGACAGACATGAAATTTATGACCGTAACCGGAGGTGTAATAGTTTGCGTTACAGGGCGGATTCCAAATGGCTGGACCGTAGTCGGCGCTTCCATAAGCCACTGTCGTGGCGACGATGGCGCTGAAACTCAGCGCTGAATAAGTTAAGTGTGTCTTTATTTTTGTTTTCATTTTTAATTGGTTTAATGGTTAGGATTTAGAGTTAAGGAAAGTTTTATGACCTCGAAGAGACAGGCTGATGGAGGGAGAAAGCTCAAACAAGGACAGCAGAAGCTGCAAATAAGTTTTCTATTGCAAACCTTTTTCATGGCGATGAGGTGAGATTAGTGGCAAATCTCCAAGCCTGTCAATCCATATTTAAGGATTATTTTTTCTCTAAATTTGGGGTTTCTGCCAAAGAAATACCGCATTTGTCGTAGGCGGTGCGAATCCTCCTCCGCGATGGAAAATAATTTTGCGGCCTACCAGCTTTTTTACCGATCACGCTTTTCGCCTTTACCGAGAAATTTTACCACCGCTTCCGTGCGAGAACGAACGTGAAGTTTTTCGTAAATGTTGCGCAGATGGGTGCGCACTGTAAGCGGACTAATCCCCAACTTGTCGGCGATTTCTTTGTATTGATAACCTTTGGCCAACTGGCCCAAAATTTCGTATTCACGCGGCGAAAGGTTCATTGTCTCATCCGACATGCTGAATTGTTGCACGTGCTCAACGACTCTACGCGCGATTTGACTCGACATCGGAGAACCACCGCGGTGCACGTCGGCAATCGCTTCCAAAATTTCCGTGGGCGGTGTGTCCTTAATCAAATAACCACTCGCGCCCGCCATGAGCGATTTGAAAATTTTTTCGTTCTCCACATATACCGTCAGCATAATAATCTGGAGCGTGGGCCGAATTTCTTTTAATTTTTTTGCGCAATCAATGCCTGATATTTCCGGGAGATTGATGTCCATCAAAACGACCTCTGGCCAATTGTTACGCATTTCCTCCAAAGCCACTTCCGCATTGGGAAACGTGCTGATGCATTCAAAACCACTGGAACCATTAATCAAAATGGCAAGACTTTTGCGAATACCTGCTTTATCTTCGACAATGGAAACTTTGATGGACATTTAAAATGGCAAATGAAGATAGTCCAGTTTAAAATAGACGACTTTATCTCGGCTCTTGCTCCGCGCCATAATTTAATCCGTTTTAAGGAACCTGCCGGAGACGAAAGAAACGATACGGGAAACTGCCGATGGGATCCACGGTAGTGTAAGTCGTAATCGGGCCAAGAGCCGTCACTGTATCAAGGACCGTCCAGGTAATTAAATCGGTGGAAGCTTGCACCTCATAACGTTGGCCTAAGACACTATTCCACATGAAGCGTAGTTTGTTACCAATGGTAACCACCGGAGATCCGATAAAATTCGGCGGTTGACCGCTCACCAGCACCCCATTGGTCGAAACTATCGCGCGAATGGTAAAGTTGACCGTGAACACTTCATTGTTTGGAACGCCCAAAAACCAATCGCCATTTAAGTCCGGCAAAAAGCTGTTGGTAGTCAGCACAATTTGTTCGCTGTTACTACCAGGATTTTGACTTAGGAAATCAAAGGTTGTAGTAGTGGGCAAAGCGCCGCGCCGCAACAGTAAATCAGCGTTGCCTGTCAAGTTGTATAACTCAAAAAGGGCCGAGGCATTTGTCTGGTTAATCACAAAGCGGAAAAAGTTTGTCAATGCACTTCCTGGCGACGCGAAGTAATTTGTCGCCACTCCATTGACTAGATCAATAATATTCGTTGGCCCCGGCGTTCCAGCAAATTGTTCAGTCACCCGAATCGTATAAGTAACTGGGTTGGTTGTGCTACTATAAACGCCCAGATACCAGCGGCCCGGCACGAGCGGCGCAGGACTGGAATTAGTCGCCACTACAATGAGTTCATTGTTAGTTCCAAGATTCACACTTCGATAGTCAAAGCTCGCTGGATTCGGCAAAGGCAAGCCGCTCCGAATAACCAGGTCCACATTATCGCTCGGATTTAAGATTTCAAACGTGGCGGAAATGGCATTGGTAGCAACATCAAACTGAAAATATTGCAGCACATTGCCCGGCGCAATATTAGTAGTCACCGCCACCATATTGGTCAGGGGCGTCACCATTAAATTGGTTGGATCCACCCGGTCAAAATCAACGCATAAAGTAAAGGTATTGGTCTCGAAAGGATTAGCATTTTTTACCCCTAAATAATATCTTTGCCCCGGTTGTAATGGCGCGGAAGGCGGACTATTAGTAGTCAAGAGTAGAATTTCACCGCCGACCCCGAAATTCTGATCAATAAAATAATCATCCGTAACAGGATTCCCCACGGGCAAACCGCTTCTGTCTCCAAGAAGAATTAGATCTCGCGTGCTGGTTAAATTATTGGCGGCGACCGTCGCTGCGGCGGGAACTTCCACCACAAAGTATCTTATTTCGCTGCCCAAAACCAGGTTCGTATAACAAATGCCATTAGTCAGTGGTGTTACAATGGAATTAGTCGGAGCAAAAGTTATTTGCAATTGCCAGCTAACCAGGTTGGCATTAAGAGCAGCGCCCGCTCGGCTGTCCCAAATTTCGAGTTGCCAATTGCCCAACGCATTTTCTCCCTTGAACAAGCTGAGCGATTCTTCTGGTAAATAATAGTTACCGCCGGATACTTGGTTCAGGCTAAAAGTATCCAGCCACATTCCACTTTGTAGTCCTGAAATATTAACAGAGCTTGGGCCAGAACTGGGCGCGGTAAAGCTGGTGGAATAAGTATTCCAGCCCACGCCTCCTGCGACTATGTTTGTCGTATTACCCAAAACCACGCTGGCCTGAGCTGGGGGGCAAGTTGTGGGCGGATTAATTGAAGAACAACGTCCTGCTGCTCCTGCTAAATAAATGGAATAAATTTCGTTGGTAGAAATAGCTTTATTGTGAAAACCCATTTCGTCTACTTGACCATTGAAGTATCCCGTATTTGAGATGGGGATACATGGGCTACTCCCGAACCGCAAAGGAGCTGAATTACTCAGGTTTATTATGCCAGCGGTTGCTTGAGATGCAGCAAGGGTTCCATCAATAAAAAGAGAAACCACAACGCCGGCTCTTGTCATCGCCACATGATGAAAATTACCGTCATTTACTGCTTGCGGTGTATAAAAACTGTTGTAGTAAGTAGTGCCCGAATTATTCATCAACTCGGCTTGGATTCGTCCATCGGCAATACCACCATGGCCCATAAGAATATTCCAAAAAACACCAGCGCCGCAAGCGCTTCTTTTTCCGATCACATAAGTAGTCACATCTGAGGAAGTGCTTCTAATCCAGAAATCGACCGTGAAATCGTTAGTTCCAAAATTACCTGCATTCACGCCACAGTCCACGTAATCATTAACGC
>JALYXC010000389.1 GCA_030947315.1 Verrucomicrobiota bacterium
GGCCATGTTGTTGCGGTCAAACCAAGTCATGAAGCCAATTGCGAATTGGCCCGACAGATTATTTTACAGATGCGCAAGCCGCTCCAAGCCGCTCACAGTTTTGCGCCGCCCCCAACAATTTCTTCGACAGAAAAAAAATCTATTCCGCTGCAGGATGGAATGATGCTCGACACAATCCAGATCATGAAAATTCTGCCGCATCGCTATCCGTTTTTGATGGTGGATAGAGTGACCAAAATTGAGGGAAATAAAATCATTGGAGAAAAAA
This sequence comes from Verrucomicrobiota bacterium, assembly GCA_030947315.1. Taxonomy (GTDB): domain Bacteria; phylum Verrucomicrobiota; class Verrucomicrobiia; order Limisphaerales; family CANJXF01; genus JALYXC01. Next base: position 269 of record JALYXC010000389.1, read on the forward strand.
ATGTCAGCGCTAACGAGCCGTACTTTCAAGGGCATTTTCCGAATCATCCGATTATGCCGGGCGTGTTGCAACTGGAAGCCATTGCGCAAGTGGCCGGCATCCTGATGCTCAAGCAGCTCGAAAATGCGGGCAAGCTCGCTTATTTTATGGCGGCGGAAAATGTAAAATGGCGCAAGCCGGTCAAGCCCGGCGACACGCTGGTGATTGATGTGGAATTAACCAAAGCGCGCGGAAAAATCGGCAAAGCCAAAGGAATTTGTTCGGTGGACGGCGAACCAGTCAGTGAAGCGGAAGTAACATTTATGCTGATGGAAACGTAGAAAAAGGGAACAGTGTTGACATAGTTTTTTTTGGTAATACTTTTCAGGTATGACGAAAACAATCTCTATTAAATTTCCACTCAAGGACTTGCCAAAAATTCCAGAAAAGAATATCAGTAAATTTTTTCGCGAGGCGGCTTATGAGAAAATTGAACGCATAAAAAAACCGGAATGGAAGCCGAAAACGCCGCATGGAGAAAAGTTGTGGGCTTTGCGGAAAAAATTTATCACATCGGGCGGCGAGCTTCTGGACGCGCCAGGAATTTCTCGCGAGCTCAAAAACCGTAGCGGCCTGCGATGATAAAAACCTTTCTCGACACCGGCATCTTTTTAGCGGCCTGGCGAGGGAACGAACAAGCAGCCGGGGAAGCGGTATCTATCATGGAAGATGCCAACCGGGAATTTTTCACGGCGCAATTGGTTAAACTCGAATTGTTGCCGAAACCGGTTTTTCATAAGAATCACCATGAAATTTCCTTTTACAACACGCATTTTTTACAAATAAAAAAGGAGGAGCCGTTAAGCGAATCTTTGGGAAATGACGCGATGCGGCTAGCCAAACAATACGGAATTTCCGCCGCCGATTCGCTGAATATTGCGGCAGCTATCCGGCTCGGAGTTCAAGAATTTATTACCACCGAAGCGCGCTCCAAGCCGTTGTTCCGCGTTCCGGGAATTAAAATTATATCAATTGGTTAAAAATTCACCATTCAGAACTCCCCTTCCATGATGCATTCAACGGCAGTCCTTCATTCAAAAGCGCAAATCGGCAACGGCTGTCAGATTGGTCCTTACTGCGTGATTGGCGAAAATGTCGTTGTGGGAAAAAATTGCATCCTCCATTCGCACGTTGTCATTGATGGCCACACGACACTTGGAAATGGAAATGAAATTTTTCCCTTCGCCAGCATTGGTTTAAAAACGCAGGATTTAAAATGGAAAGGTGGATTGACGCGAACGCACATTGGAAACGAAAATACTTTTCGCGAATACGTCACTGTGCACAGCGCGACCGGTGACGGCGAAACGACCTGCATCGGTTCAAACAATCACATTCTTGCATACTCCCACATCGCGCATAATTGTCTGCTCGGAAATCACATCATCATTTCCAATGTCGGCACTCTCGCCGGTCATGTCGTCGTGGAAGATTATGCGGTGATTGGCGGACTCGCCGCGGTGCATCAATTTTGTCGCATCGGAAAAATGGCGATCATCGGCGGCTGTTCCAAAGTAGTGCAGGATGTTCCGCCTTTTATGCTCGCGGATGGAAATCCCGCGGAAACCCGGACGATCAATAAAATCGGTTTGGAACGCAATGGAGTCTCCGAGGAAGTCCAAAACGTTTTGCGGCAAGCGTACAAAATTCTTTTTCGCGAAGGATTAACCATTTCTAACGCGCTCGTTCGAATTGAAAATGAATTGCCGCCTTCGCCGGAAATAAAACATCTGGTCCATTTTGTGCGGAACAGCCCGCGCGGAATCAGTAAATAAACGCATCGCCGATTGGCGCAGTGAAACTTGACGCGGCTGCGATCTTGTTCCTTTTCAATTTTCAACGCCCTTGCCAGATGCTTCATAGAAAAGTAAATTCCGCCGGCTTGATGCAAAATTTAAAATCCAAAATTCAAAATTTTCCAAGTGTTCGTGTTCGTTTTGCGCCGAGTCCAACGGGTTTTTTGCATATTGGCGGAGCGCGCACGGCGCTTTTTAATTGGCTTTATGCGCGCCACACGGGCGGCGTTTTTGTCTTGCGCATTGAAGATTCGGACGCGGCGCGAAACACGCCGGAAACGGTTGCCGTAATTTTAAACGGCCTGCACTGGCTCGGTTTGGATTGGGATGAAGGGCCGACGACGGCCACGGCGAGCGACGCGAGCAAAGGAAATTTCGGTCCTTACTTTCAATCGCAGCGCAGCCCCATTTATCAAAAACGCGTTCGAGAATTAAAAGAAAAAGGATTCGCCTACGATCATGAAGGCGCGGTGAAATTTAAAATGGAACGCGCGCCCATTGTCATTCCTGATCTAGTCGTCGGGAATGTCACGCGCGAATTGACTGATCGCGAAGGGCTTGATCCCGATTTTGTGATTGTTCGTTCCGATGGCCAGCCGGTTTTTCATCTGGTCAATGTGATTGACGATTTGGAAATGAAAATTACCCATGTCATTCGCGGCGAAGATCATCTCTCAAACACGGCCAAACATATCGCGCTCTTTCGCGCTTTTGGAATCGAGCCGCCGAAGTATGCGCACCTTCCGCTCATCTTAAATATTGACCGAACAAAAATGAGCAAACGCGATGCCGGCGCGTCGTTGATGACCTATATCGAAGAAGGTTGCGCGCCAGAAGCAG
>JALYXC010000393.1 GCA_030947315.1 Verrucomicrobiota bacterium
CACACATGGATTGTTGAAGGCGCGTTGGGCGGAATCGTGGCGGCGCTCGCTTACGATTTATATCGGTTGCCGTTCGTGCTCAACGGCGCGCCGCTCTTCAAAGTGTTTTCGAAATTTGGCCAACTGATTTTAGGCGCAAAGGAACCGACATGGCTCGTGACACTGGTGGGTTGGAGTTATCATTTTTCCAACGGCGCAGCTTTGGGAATCATGTTGTTGGCAATGGTCACTCGACCGAATCCGCGCATTTTATTTTGGGGCGCAATCGCCTGGGCATTATTCGTGGAAATAATTTTGTTGCTCACGCCTTACACCAAATTTTTAGATTTGCCTCTGGATCGAAAATTTATTTTTCTCACCGCCAGCGCGCATTTAATTTTCGGCATTGTGCTGGGTTTTTGGTTGCGCCGCCGCGTCGGTTTGAATGAACAGCTAAAAGCAATCGCATGAATCCCTACACCAAAGGCGCGTTGTTTGTTATTCGTCTCATCGCGTTTGGATTGATTCTCGTCAGCGCAGTTTATTTGGGTTCCTATCTTTTTTATTCGATGGCGCACAAAAAAATTGCGGATGGAATTTTTCTGAGGATTTTAAAATCGCTCCCGTTGATTTTCGGTTTGATTCTTTTTTTGAAAAGCCGCGCCATTGCGGAAAAGCTCACCGAAGATTTTGATTAATCCAATGCAAGGCCATCTCGCTTTAATTCTTCACGCGCATCTGCCGTTTGTCCGGCATCCCGAACACCCTAAATTTCTCGAAGAAAACTGGCTCTTTGAAGCGATCACAGAAACCTACATTCCGCTGATTCAAACGATGGACGGCTGGTTGCGCGACGGCATGGAAACGCGTTTGACGCTCACGCTTTCGCCCACACTTTGCTCGATGCTGTTTGATCCACTTTTGCAGGAACGTTATCTGCAACATCTCAACGGCTTGATCGAACTCGCCGAAAAAGAACTGCATCGCACGCATTGGGACAACGCATTTCAGCCGCTCGCCTGGATGTATCACCATCGTTTCACTACGATTCGCGAAACTTATTTTGCCAACGGAAAAAATCTTGTCGGCGCATTTCGCAAATTTCAGGAGCAGGGAAAATTGGAAATAATCACCTGCGCCGCGACTCACGCTTTACTGCCGCTGCTCGCCAATCATCCGCAATCGATCCGCGCACAAATTCTTGTGGCGCGAGATCATTATAGAAGTTGTTTCGGCTGCGATCCGCGCGGCATCTGGTTGCCGGAATGTGCTTACGTGGAAGGCGTCGAAAACTTTTTGCAGGAAGCGAACATTCGCTGGTTCATCACCGACACGCATGGAATTTTGCACGCACGGCCTCGACCTCGCTACGGAGTTTTCGCGCCGATTTTTACGCCGAACGGAATTGCCGCGTTTGGTCGCGACCTTGATTCCGCGCGCCAGGTTTGGAGTCGTGAAGAAGGCTATCCCGGCGACGAACACTATCGTGATTTTTATCGGGACATCGGTTTCGACCTCGATTTTGATTATGTCAAACCGTATTTTTCCGCGCCGGATCACCGCAGCTTTACGGGAATAAAATATCATCGGATCACCGGCGGAAATCTCGAAAAAGAAGTTTATCAACGTGAGGTCGCATTAAAAATTGCCGCTGATCACGCCCAGCATTTTCTCAATGCTCGCGTCGGTCAAATCCAGCATCTCGCCGGAATCATGGATCGTCCGCCGCTTTTAATTTCGCCCTACGACGCGGAATTATTTGGTCACTGGTGGTATGAGGGCGTGGACTTTTTAAATTATTTTGTGCGCAAAGCTTATTACGATCAGAAAACTTTTACGCTGACCACGCCGAATGAATATTTGCGCCGCTACCCGACGCAACAAGTTGCGACGCCGAGCGCGTCGAGTTGGGGCGACGAAGGTTATTGGCGCGTCTGGCTCAATGAAACGAACGAATGGATTTATCCGCATTTGAATATCGCGCAGGAGCGAATGACAGAATTGGCTCGCACTTTTTCCGGTCTTAATCTTAATCCTAATCCTTCCGACGAAGCAGAGATTAAGATTACGAGTAAGAATAAGATTAGGAATCCATCAGCCCTTGAAGAACGAGCTTTAAAACAAGCCGCGCGTGAATTGCTTTTGGCGCAAGCGAGCGACTGGCCATTTATTCTTCGCACCGGCACAAGTCCCGATTACGCGCGGAAACGAGTCAAAGATCATTTGCTTCGCTTCATCGCGCTGCACGAACAATTGACCACTACAAAAATTGATGAGACGTGGCTGAGTCAAATCGAGGCAAAGGACAATATTTTTCCCGAAGTGAATTACCGCTACTGGGCGTGAGAAATTCGTTTTGTTCAGACCAGCGCAAAACAAATTCTAATGAACCAACTTGGATTATTCCAAGTGGCTCTATAACTTTATTGCATGTTATTGACTTTGGGAACGATGCACCAGCCAGCAACGGAGCTTGGCTATCTGCTTCGCAAAAATCCTGCGCGCCCACAATCATTTAACCTCTCATTTGGCAAGGCGCACGTGTTCTACCCCGAAGCGACATCGGAACGATGCACGGTTGCGTTGCTTGTGGAAGTCGATCCAGTCGGGTTGGTGCGAAATCGTCGCGGGCCGCGTGGTGAAGGTGGGGCACTGGAGCAATATGTCAACGACCGGCCTTATGCCGCATCTTCGTTTTTGAGTGTGGCGATTGCGGAAGTGTTTGGCAGTGCGTTGTCGGGGAAAAGCAAGGAGCGCCCGGAGCTTGTGGAAACACCGATGCCGTTGTGCGTTACGTTTTCCGCAATGCCATGTCGAGGCGGGGAAGAGTTCTTGCGAAAACTTTTTGAGCCTCTCGGCTACTCCATTTCTGCGAGCCGTTTGCCACTCGATAAAAAATTTCCTGATTGGGGAGAAAGCGCGTATCATCGCGTCGAATTGCAAGCAGTGCTGCCGGTGCAAAAACTTCTCACGCATCTTTATGTCCTGGTCCCAGTGCTCGACAACGATAAGCATTATTGGGTTGGCGACGATGAGGTGGAAAAACTTTTACGCCATGGCGAAGGTTGGCTGGCGTCGCATCCCGAACGCGAAGCTATCACGCGCCGCTATCTGAAACATCAGCGCAGTCTGGTGGACGATGCTCTGT
>JALYXC010000445.1 GCA_030947315.1 Verrucomicrobiota bacterium
CGTGACGAAAGCAAGCTGGTGAACAACTAAAAATGCCAAATGAAAAATTTCCACAGGCGCGCCGCATTTTTAATTTTAGACTTTTAATTTTAATTCAGAAATATGACTGATCCCATTTCCGATATGCTCACGCGAATTCGCAATGCCAACCAGGCGTTGTTGCCCGCCTTGGAATTGCCGCACTCCAAAATGAAAGAAAGCATCGCAAAAATTTTGAAGAGCGAAGGCTACATTGGCGAAGTGGCCATCGAAGGCAAAACGATTAAAAAATTGAAACTCAAATTAAAATATGAAGGCCGCAAAGGAGTCATCGAAGGCTTGCGGCGCGTGAGCACTCCAGGCCTGCGTCGTTACACCGGCGCAACGGAAATTCCTCGCGTTTGCGGCGGAATGGGCATCGCCATTGTCTCCACTTCCCGCGGCGTGATGAGCGGTTTTCAGGCGCGTAAACAAAATCTCGGCGGAGAATTGCTCTGCTACATTTGGTAACGATTTAACGAATTAACGATTTAACGAATTTATGTCACGAATTGGAAAAATGCCGATTGCCATTCCCGCCAAAGTCAAGGTGGAGGTCAAAGGCACAAAAGTTTTTGTGGAAGGGCCCAAAGGCAAGCTCGATTTTCAATTGCCCAAACGCACCGCCGTAAAAATGGGCGACGGCAATATTATTATCAGCCGCGATGGCGAGGATGCGCAAGCCAAGTCATTGCATGGTTTGAGTCGGGCGATTATTAACAACATGGTCAAAGGAGTCAGCGAAGGTTTTATCAAAAAACTGGAAATTCAAGGCGTCGGTTTCAAAGCAGCCGTGCAAGGCAAAAATGTCAATTTAAGCCTCGGCTATTCACATCCAATTAACTACCCGATCCCCGATCAAATCAAAGTGACCGTGGAAGAAAACACCCGGCTCACTATTGAAGGTCCCAATAAAGAAACCGTCGGTTTGGTGGCTTCGGAAATCAGAAGTTATTATCCGCCCGAACCTTATAAAGGCAAAGGCGTCCGCTACAGCGATGAAAAAGTCGTGCGCAAAGAAGGCAAGACTGTCCAGTAATTTTATTTAGAATTTTAATGCGGCTACGACCAAGTCCGTGGACGGAAAAGAAATGAGAACTCAACAAAAACAAAAATTAGCGAAATTGCGTCACTGGCGCATCCGCAAAAAAGTCATTGGCACTTCGGAGCGTCCGCGCATGAGCGTCCGTTTTACCAATCAAAATATTTATATCCAATTCGTTGATGATACTTCGGGGAAAACTCTCGCTGCCGCCTCGACCATCAGTAAAGTCGTCCGTGAAGGAAAGGTGGGCGCGAATGTGGAGACCGCAAAACGCCTCGGCGCTGCGGCGGCCGACGCCGCCAAAAATAAAGGAATTCAGGCCGTCGTCTTTGACCGCTCGGGCGCTCGTTTTCACGGAAAAGTAAAAGCGTTGGCCGATGCCGCGCGCGAAGCGGGTTTGAAATTTTAATTTAACCAGGAGAAAAAACTGTGCCAGAACCAACTAAATCTTTCGGAGGCAATCAACGTGGCGGCGGTGGACAACGCGGTCCTGGCCGCGGACCAAATCGTGGTCCAAACCGCGGACCGCGGCGGCAAAGTGATTCAGACAAAAGTGGCGACGGCCAGTCGGGCCACGAGTTGACTGAGAAAGTTGTTTTCATCAATCGTTCCGCCAAGGTCGTGAAAGGCGGACGCCGTTTCAGTTTTAGCGCGTTGGTGGTGACGGGCGACAAACGCGGTCGCGTCGGAATCGGTTTAGGCAAAGCGATGGAAGTTTCTGAAGCCATTCGCAAAGGGGGCGAAATGGCCAAGCAACAAATGGTCAGCGTATCTTTAAAAGACAGCACCATTCCCCACGAAATTCTTTCCCGTCATGGCGGCGCAAAAATTCTTTTGCGGCCGGCTTCTCCGGGCACCGGTATTATTGCCGGCAAAACTGTCCGCGCGGTTTTGGAATCAGTTGGCATCCGGGATATTTTAAGCAAATCGCTCGGTTCCAATAATCCGTCGAACGTTGTCAAAGCCACTTTGGCTGGATTGCAGCAACTCCGTTTGCGCGAAGATATTTATCGCAATCGCGGTTTGGAATTTAAAAAAGCTCCAGAGAAATCTGTCGAAGCTCAACCTGTCATAGCGCAAGCTGTTTAATTTTTATGCGATTACATGATTTAAAACCCCGCCCCGGCGCCAAACATCGCCGCAAGCGTCTCGGTCAGGGCGAATCCAGCGGGCACGGCAAAACTTCCGGGCGCGGCGGCAAAGGCCAAACGGCCCGTTCGGGAAGTTCCATTCGTATTGGATTTGAAGGCGGCCAAATGCCGTTGATTCGCCGGATTCCAAAACGCGGGTTTAACAACAAACGACACACCACGACTTATCTTCCGATTAATTTGGAATCGCTCAATCGTTTTGACGATGGCGCCAAAGTGGATTCTCTCGCTTTGCAACAAGCAGGATTGGCTAATGGTAAATCATCGGGAATCAAAATTCTCGGCGGCGGCGAATTGAAGAAAAAGTTGACCGTCAGCGCTCATGCGTTTAGCGCTTCCGCGCGCGAAAAAATTGAAAAGCAGGGTGGCAGTTGTGAACTCATCGGCGCAAAAAAAAGGGTTGCAAAAAAGGTCGAAAGTAAAAAACCCTCCGCAAAAAAAGCCGAAGTAAAATAATTTGGTGGCCCGCTTTTAATTCATGTTTGCCAACATCGCCAGCACGTTAGCTAATTGCTTCAAAATTCCCGAACTTAAATCGCGGATTTTTTTCACGCTGATTGTTTTGGGCATTTGCCGATTGGCCGCTTTGATTCCTGCGCCTGGCCTGGATGCGACTGCGCTCAAGAT
>JALYXC010000458.1 GCA_030947315.1 Verrucomicrobiota bacterium
GTGAGAATAATAACACCCGGAATGTTATAGTGCGGGTCAGGAGAATGGAGCGCCTGATCCACGATCCTTGGCTCTTGATGGTTTTCAGTTTCAGCGTCGCTGAAAATGAGGATGGCTTCCTTTTCCAAAGTGTGAATCGCATATTTGGTCGCTGCATGAGAGCCTTTTCCCAGCAAATTCTTTTGGTAGGGCGCCAGACATCGGGCAGGCGCTCCGATCCACGCGATTGGTTTGTCTTCGGCGATGGCGCGCTTCTTCGCCTCTTCCCACTGTTTCATCCGATAAATTTTAGGAGGCGTCTCAACCGCCCTGGCCGACTGAATGAAAAAAGCGAGTGCGAAAACAAACCAGAATGCGCCATGCCAGAAGGATTTTTTCATGCCTGCGCAGTATGCCATTGACCGGGTGTTGAGCGAGTAGAATTCATCGCCGCAAAAAGAAGACTGATTCCCCGCTGCATTCGATTGTGGAAGTGAAAAAGACAGCGGACGATGGTTGAATATTTCCAACAGCACTGTGGCGATTGCAACAGCAGCAATTGTATTAGTCCTTCGTCAATTCCATCAATCGTTTTTCCAATTCGTCGCGCTGTTCTTCCCGCTCGGATTCAGAGGCGTCGCGCGAAACATAAATCGGTTTGCCCAATCGAATTTCGCATCGTGCCCAGGGCCAAGGAATCTGAAAACGATCCCAGCTTCGCGTTGATAATTTTGATTTTATAAAACTTGATACCGGCACAATCGGCCGTCCACTCAATTGCGCCAAAGAGATAATTCCACTTTGCACCCGGTAGCGCGGGCCGCGCGGGCCGTCGGGCGTGATGGCGACATGATAACCTTTTTCGATCCAGGTGGTCGCTTCGAGCAGAGCCTGTTGCCCGCGCCGACTGGAGGAACCACGGACAGATTGCACAGAAAAAAATTTTAGAACTTGCGCCAATAAAGCGCCGTCATTGCTGGCGCTAATCACCGCGGCCAAAGGAGCGGGTCGGCGTTTAAGAACATAGTTAAAATAAACGGGCATGGAAATGGCAAGACGATTATGCCAAACCCCAAAAATAATCGGACCTTTTTCGCCCTGAAATAAATTGGAGTCGTCTTTCCATTCGTACCGCCAGGTGGCCATTAGAATTTTGGTCAGATAAAAAATGGCCGAGGCGCTCAATTGTTTCCGCCAGTTTAAACGCTGCGGCAAAATGGGGTTCGAGACTTTTGATTCTGGATTCACTTTTTTAAACTGGCGCGAACCAATTCTTCCAGGCCGGCTTGGGCTCCTAAAACAGTTTGCGCGGCGCGAACTGATTCATGCGCTTCCACTTGTTTAAATCCCAGCGCCATCAGGGCTAAAACCGCGTCATTGATTTTTTGATCGGCCTCGGAAAGCGCGCGTTGAGCGCTGCTGTGTTCCAAGGTGCCAACCGCGCCAATTTTATCTTTCAGTTCCACGACGATTCGTTCCGCTGTTTTTTTTCCAACTCCAGAAATTTGCGACAGCATTTTTACATCGCCACTGGCCACCGCGCCGCGAAAAGTATTCGCGTTAATTCCGCTCAAAATATTCAGGGCAATTTTCGGGCCGATGCCACTCACGGTATGAATCAACAAACGAAAAAGTTCGCGTTCAGTCGCCGTCATAAAACCGTAGAGAACATGCGCATCTTCGCGAATGGCCAGATGCGTGAGCAGTTTTACTTCGCCGCCGGGCGCCGGTAATTTATCGAAGGATGACAACGGAATAAGCACATCGTAGCCGACGCCATTGACTTCCACCGTCACTTGAGTCGGAAGCGATTCGACTAGTTTGCCGTGCAGAAAAGTAATCATGGTTGGCGTGACGTTGATAACAAATGCGCCCGTGAAAGCCACTAAAATAGTAAAATGGCTCGCGCACCGCAACGGCGCGGCGTAAAACTTTCGCGTGCAAAAACTCGCTTGGATTACGGGTGCGGGCGGGCTGATCGGAAATTATCTTGTGCAAAGCGCGCCCCAGTTTGCGTTGAGTTGGGAAGTGAGAGGACTCACTCACGCGGAACTTGATTTGACCGACACGAAAAAAGTTCGCGAAAAATTCCTGCAAGAAAATCCGCAACTGATCATTCATTGCGCCGCTCTGAGCAAGAGTCCAATTTGCCAGACTAATCCGAGTCTCGCGCAGACATTAAACGTCGAGGTTACCCGTGTCCTGGCGGAACTTGCTTCAGAAATTCCTCTGATTTTTTTTTCGAGCGATCTGGTTTTCGACGGGCGTAAAGGAAATTATACCGAGAGCGATTCGGTTAATCCTTTGAGCATTTATGCCGAAACGAAAATCGCCGCGGAACAGATTATTTTAAAAAATCTGAAACATACCGTCATTCGCACTTCGCTTAATGGAGGAAATTCGCCGAGAGGCGATCGCGGTTTCAACGAGGAACTGCGCAACTGGTGGCAAGCGGGCAAAACTGTAAAATTATTTACCGACGAATTTCGCTGTCCGATTCCGGCAGTCGTGACGGCTCGCGCAGTGTGGGAATTGGCCAA
>JALYXC010000465.1 GCA_030947315.1 Verrucomicrobiota bacterium
CTCATCATCATCGTTGCGCACATTCCCATTTTTACTTTGCAACGACACGAAGGCCGCATATTTGCGCCGATGGCTTACACCGTGGTCTCCGCGTTGATTGGTTCGCTGCTCTTTTCATTGACGCTGGTTCCATTGATGAGTTTTTTTCTGCTAAGAAAAAAATTGCCACATGACGAAAATGCTTTGGTTCGATTTTGCAAAAGTATTTATCGGCCAAGTCTAACATGGGCTTTGCATCACAAAAAAATAATTGTCGCTTCTGCGATTGTTGCGCTCGTTGCCAGCTTTGCTGTCGTGCCCAAACTCGGCACCGAATTTTTGCCGGAACTGAACGAAGGACAAATTTGGATAAATATAAATTTGCCGCCGAGCCTTTCCATTTCTGAAGCGACGCGTGAACTGGCAAAAGTCCGGGCGACTTTGAAAAAATTTCCTGAAGTCCGTTCTGTTATTTCCAAATGCGGACGGCCCGAAGATGGGACTGACCCGAAAATGCTGAATATGGCGGAATGTTTTGTCGACACCTATCCGCCGGAACAATGGAAACGAAAAATCACAAAGGAAAAATTAATTGAAGAAATGGATCATGCTCTGGATGGGTTGCCTGGCATTGATCAAAGTTTTTCGCAGCCGATTCGCGACAATGTTTTAGAAAGCATTTCGCAAATTGACGGACAAATCGTTGTAAAAATTTTCGGCGAAGATTCCGCCATTTTGCAGGAAAAAGCGCAAGCCGCGCTTGATTCGATTTCCAAAGTGCGTGGTGTGGCTCGCGCTTTTATTGATCGGATTGGCAACACTCCGCAATTGCAAATCGAAGTGGATCGCGCTCGCGCCGCGCGTTACGGATTGAATATTTCCGACATTCAGGACGTGATCGAAACCGCGCTTGGCGGTAAAGCGGCGACAGAACTTTGGGAAGGCGAAAAACATTTCAGCGTCGTTGTGCGCTTGCCCGAATCCGAGCGCAACATGTCCGACATCCGAAAAATTTTGGTGGATACGCCCGGCGGTTTGCATATCGCGCTCGATCAGGTTGCGACGTTCACCACCAAAGTTGGCGCGATGAATATCAGTCGCGAATCCGGCACACGCGTCAAAGCGGTTTCGGTTTTTATTCGTGGTCGCGACATGGGCAGCATCGTAAAAGAAATGCAGCAAAAAATTTCCGCGCTGAATTTTCCTCCAGGCTATTACGTGACCTGGAGCGGCGAATTTGAAAATCAACAGCGCGCCATGAAACGTCTTTCAGTCATTGTGCCGGTTAGTGTGTTTTTAATTTTCCTGCTTTTGTTCGACGCATTCAAATCGGTGAAAAGCGCAGTGCTGATTTTGTTAAATGTTCCCTTCGCGCTCATCGGCGGAATTTTTGCGCTGCTCATTACTGGAATTCCGCTGAGTGTTTCAGCCGCGATTGGTTTTATTGCTCTCTTTGGTCAGGCGGTTTTAAACGGCGTCGTGATGGTGAGTTATTTCAATCAATTACAAGACGAAGGTTTGAAACCCTTTGAAGCTGTTTTGCAAGGCGCGCTTCTTCGTTTGCGAACGGTGATGATGACTGCGTTGCTCGCGATGCTGGGTTTGTTGCCTATGGCGTTATCGCACGGCATCGGTTCGGAAACGCAAAAACCTTTGGCGGTTGTTATTATCGGCGGACTGGTTTCAGCCACGCTGCTTACTTTAATTGTGCTGCCGACACTTTATTTCCTCCTGCAAGGAAAAAAGACGTCCGCAAAAACAAAATCCAAAACTATTCCTGAAGAGGGCGAAGATGCAACTTCAAGTGAAAACGCTGCGAACAAATTCTAAGAAAATTATTATATGAGACTACTTTTTTTTCGTGGAGTTATTGGCGCTTTTTTATTGAGCGCATGTTTTTTTGCTGCCACCGACGCTTCAGCATCATCCATCCATTCGCGGGAAATTTCAGTCATCATTGAAGCCATTGACCGGCATGCGCACGCTTTGTCTCTGATTTATGAACAAGGTCGCGGTCCGCAAAAAGTAATTTGGAACAAGAAGACAGATTTTGTCTGCAATGGAAAATTTGTAACCGACGCCAAACTCAAAGAAGGCACCCGCGCAATAATTTATTATCGTTCGCCATTTTTTGGAAAACCGTTTGCGACGAAAATAGTGTGGACTACAGTGGCGAATAAAATTTAGTTCTACGATTTTAAGCTTTGTCTGACTCCCACCAATGGTTGATTCCAATGAGCCAGATTGAACAGCCCACGCTGTTCTGAACAAAATTTTGCAGCGCGTGGCGAAGTTTCCGTATTGCGACAAAACGGGAATTGGTCCGTCAGGATAATAGCCGTAATTGATCCGGCAAATAACCGTGTAACCCTGGTTGGTGTAGTAAGAAAAATCAGCGCCGCTGAAGTCATTAGGATTCGCGCCGACGGCGACGGTCGCCGTAATCCAGTCGCTTGCCGACAACTGGCTTGATATGATTCAAGTATTCGGTCGGGTCAGGACTGATCATGAATTCCGTAAAGGTAAGGCGATTCGGCGGCGGGACTCGTGAATCGGAGACAGACCAACAGACCAACCATCAAAAATTTTGCGCGAGTTTTTTGAAGGAGTTTCATATAAAGATGGATATCCGTTCGTTCTTACGTCGGTTCGGTGTTGAGAATAAAACCCAATAAGTCTGGAAATTTGTCAAACAGATTTTTTGATAAAATTATCCCAATTCTGTGCACTTATTTTAGTGTAAATGGCCACGCATGAATTCACTAGTTGACATCATTCAAAATGAAATCGCCCGAACGGGTTCGATTTCTTTTGCTCGTTTTATGGAGCTGGCTTTGTACGCGCCGGGTCTGGGTTATTACGAGAAACAAAAACGGATCGGGCGCGGTGGTGATTATATGACGAGCGTCAGTGTTGGCAGTTTGTTTGGCGAATTGCTGGCGTTTCAATTTGCTCAATGGCTGGAACTGGAATTCAGGATTCAGGATTCAGGATTCAGGATTCAAATTGTGGAAGCGGGCGCGCATGATGGACAATTGGCGGCGGATATTTTAAATGCGCTTCGTTCGCAACGCCCTGAAATTTTTCAGAATCTGGAGTATTGGATTCTGGAGCCATCCGCGACACAAACCAACTGGCAACAGAAAACTCTCGCGGAATTTAAACACAAAATCCGGTGGTTTGATTCCTGGGAAAAATTGCCGGGAAGCGGAGTTAATGGAATTATTTTTTGCAATGAACTTTTGGATGCGATGCCGACGGAGCGATTCGGCTGGAACGCCGCTAAAAAAAAATGGTTTGAATGGAGAGTCGGCTGGAATGGACAAGAATTTTATTGGGTAAAAAAGGAAACGCCGAACATCGAATTTCCAACCTCGAACCTTCCAATAAATTCAGAACTACTAAAAGTTTTGCCGGATGAATTTACGATGGAGAAATGTCCAGCAGCCATTTCCTGGTGGAAAAATGCCGCGTCTCATTTGGGTCGCGGAAAATTATTGACGTTGGATTATGGTTTGAGCGAAGAAGAATTCTGGCAACCGCAACGAAGCTCAGGAACTTTGCGCGCTTATTTTCAACATCGGTTGAGCGCCGATTTGCTGTCCCATCCCGGCCAACAAGACCTGACGGCGCATGTGAATTTTACAGCTTTGCAAAAAGCGGGAGAGAGCCAGGGACTCGAAACGGAGGGCTTGATTTTGCAATCGAAATTTTTGACGCAAATCGCCGAACAAACCTGGAACGAACCAGAAACTTTTGACGAATGGAATTCTTCGCGGAAAAAGCAATTACAAACATTGACGCATCCTGAACATTTGGGCCGCGCTTTTCGTGTTTTAATTCAAACGCGTTCTTAGTTGCTTTCGGGATGAACGAGGCGCATTTTTAAAAAAATTGTTTAGCAAAGGAGACAACCATGATTCCAAAAAATCGGAAAAATAGAAAAATGCAGATTGATTTAACTTGTCCTCATTGCGGCATGTCGCTCGCCGACCAGGCCAGTGAGGGATTTATTTTGAACGGTGAAACGTATTGCTGTGCTGGTTGCGCTGAAGGAACCGGTTGCACTTGTAAAATAAGTCGTGCCGCCAGCCTGCAGCCGGAAATAAAAAAAGCCCCAGCGCGACAACCGCATCGCGGCGATCGCCTGCCCGATGGAAGAAAAATTGCGCGCAGCCAGAGCGAAGAACGCCCCTCCACCCGCGAGCAAGCCCGAGGCCGGAGCGAACTGCGCGGGAAATTAAATAAGCGAGTCAACCAAAATGGCGGGGTCGATCGCGTTTCAAAAACCGGCAGTAAAGGGAAATAATTTTAAATCGCCGAATGACGCAGGCTCATTGCGGCAGGGCTTTGATAAACTTATCGGATTGCGCGATGGATTCATTCATCTCGGCGATCAGTTTGGAAATTTCAGTTTGGATGCGGGCCGTTTCGCCTTTCAACGAACCAATCGCCTCCGCGTTCAGATTGTGTTTTAGATAAAGAACCTGATCGCGAAATTGAGTTAAAACCGGCTCCATGCTTTTCTCCGCTTTTTTCAGCGCGGCATGCAGCTCTTCGTAGCGGTCGCGCGTTTCGCTAAGTTGGCGGCGGCTGCTGGATTTTAATTCGGCTGAGGAAATTTGTTTAATTTCTTTTTCCCATTCAGAAAATAAATCGGAAGAAACTGTTTCCACTTCTTTAATTCGTTTTCGGACCGCGTCGGCTTTGCTGTTGGAACGGTCGTAATTGCTCTTGAGCGCATTATAAGTTTTTTCCAGATCGCCGCCTTCAAATCCGTAAAGTTCTTTTAACCGCGTCAAGGAATCTTTAAATTGTTCACTCGCTTCCTTTTGATCCGTGCGCGCGGCCATGACTGCTTTTTTCAACAGGTCGCGTTTTTGCACGCCGAACGTTTCCCAGGCCGAATACATCGCGCTGCGACAACTGGAAAAAAGCAAAGCAAAAATTAAAAGCGCGCTGCCCAGAAAATGGTTTCGTTTCATGGTGTAGAACATACACAGTCAGATTGAGAATTTAAAGTTTCAATTTTGAAATCAATGCTGAATGAAAATCCGCACAACGTAGGGTTTGCGTCTCGCCTGCCCTACTTTGAAAATTGGCCGCTTCTCTCCGCAGAATATTTTTTGAAAATGGTTTGTTTTAACTTTAAACTGCCCGTTTTTGTGGCAGTTTTCCAATTCAATGAAAGGCTGCCTGCTCCTTTTTTTATTTCTCGCAAAAATTTATGGCGCGCCCGAAACGTCTTTTGAATATAGCGAAGGCGGAATTATTCGCGGGCCAAAAGATAAAAAACAAATCGCTCTGGAATTCACCGCAGGCGAATTTGCCGAAGGTGGAAAAACCATTCTCGATGAATTAAATCGCCGTCACCTCAAGGCTTCTTTCTTTTTTACCGGCGCTTTTTTTCGGAAGCCGGAATATAAAACTCTGGGCGAACGCATTGTCAAGGAAGGTCATTATTTGGGGCCGCATTCCGATACGCATCCGCTTTATTGTCCATGGGACGGCCCTAAAAAAACGCTGGTGACCAAAGAATTCTTTCTCAGCGACCTCGAAAAAAATTTAAAACAAATCGAAGCGTGCGGCGTGAAGCGCGCGCAAATCAAATATTTCATTCCGCCCTATGAACAATACAATCAGCAAATCGTGGACTGGAGTCATGAACTCGGCTTGACGCTGATTAATTTTTCGCCCGGAACTCGATCCAATGCGGATTATACGGAAGACGGCGCGAAGAATTTTGTTTCATCACAAATCATTTTTGAGAGCATTCTTAAAAAGGAAAAAGAAGAGGGACTGAACGGTTTTTTATTGCTGCTCCATTTTGGCGTCGGGCCGAATCGCTCCGATAAAATGGCCAATCGTCTGGGCGAACTGCTCGATATTTTGCAAGGCCAAGGTTA
>JALYXC010000473.1 GCA_030947315.1 Verrucomicrobiota bacterium
CCAAGATTCTTTGTCGCTGGCATTAGGTCCCGCGACTTTATTGGGTGGCAAAAAATCGTTATTGTCCATGACATACATATGATAGCAGTACTGAAGCTGCTTGTAGTCGCTCATGCAGGCAATCGCCAACGCCCGTTCTTTGGACTTAGCCAGAGCGGGCAACAACATGGCGGCTAAGATGGCGATAATCGCGATGACTACCAATAGCTCAATAAGAGTGAAGGCAATCCTCGCGGAGGCATCGTGGCGAATGGACTTCATAATTTTTTTCCGCAGTTCAATTTTCTTTACGGCTTGTGCAATCGGTAAAATTGCCGGGCGGCGATAGTATCAAAAGTGACGCTGTTAGTGCCGCCGGAAGTGACGATTCCATTGGTAACGGTCATCCAAGTCGCGCCGGTAACTTCAGGAGCTACTTCCAGGTTAAAATTCGACGCAGGTGTAGGCCACGAAACAACCACATTGCTACCGGAACGAGTTATAGTCAGAGTAATCGTTTCTGAGGTGCCGGTGGCAATGCCATATCGCGCGCCTAAATAGGTATCGAGTGAGATACGGTCGGAATCAGAAAGTCCTGAGCCGAAGATCAGAATTTCCGCAAAGTCGCCTTTCATTTTCGTAAATAAATCGCTACGTGACCCGATAGACAGCGCGTCTCCATTATCACCAAGCGTGGTTATAATAACGCCGCTCCCATTGGTGCGTCCATCAAGGTAGTGGTTGACGTTGATTCCTTTCATCGTGACATAAACCAGATGGGGAACTCCGAGAGAAGGCGCGCTGGTTCCCAAAAAGGAATTAGCTGATCCAGCCGTACCATTTCCGCGATAAAATTGCGGGCGTCCTGAACCTTGCGACAAATAATAATCAAAGGACGCAGGTAAGTTGACGGTTGTTTTACCAACAATTCCATTAAAATTTAAATAATCGGTTACTCGCGACACTGCATAAATAGAAATGTCACCCGTGATGGCCAGGCTTGGGGTCGGCAAGCAAACCAGATAATTATTAGTTCCATCAAAATGAACAGCGGGCTGGCCATTGAATGCGTTGGTGAGGAGTGTCGGCATAAACTCCGGCCCCGCCGATTGAAAAGCAGTATTATTATTGCCGGATAAATCGAGCCATTGACTGACCAGACCAGAACTATCCGCCGTGACCCCGGTATCGGCTCTTAACCAAAGCGCCGCAGTTGGATAAACTCCAATTGGAACTGTCGTTGGAACAATATTGTTTCCAAATAAATCCCGCACATTCTGGACGGTTAATGAATAGAGTATGTTGTTAGTCAAGCCTGAAGTTGCTAAAACCACGGTGTTTGACGTGCTTCCCATAGTAACTGAGGTAACAATAGCTCCGTTATCAATCATATAGTTGGTGGCCGTAGTCGCAGTCGCGATGGAAACTGGTTCGGAAAAAACAACTACTATCTCAGATGGATTCGAAATCTTTCTTCCCACAGAAATGATAGTAGGCGGCACTTGATCGGCTATAACTGTCAACGTCGCGGAATCACTGAACTGACTTGTCCCTGGAATGGATACCAGGACGCGGTAAGTGGTATTATTGTCGGCCAGAGTCAAAACTGGAGTGGTATAAGTGGCATTGGTGGCGCCAGGAATGTTATTGGTTCCTATCTGCCATTGATAAGTAATTTCAGAAGAATTGGCGGTGACCGAAACACTAAAGCTGGCGGTTTCTCCTTCGGTTCGCTGGACACTGGCGGGCTGCTGATTAAAGACAAGACTAACAACGGGAATGCCATACTTAGCGCCAAGGTAAGTATCCATAGCAATGCGTTCGTTGCTGGAAAGCGCGCCCCGAATAAAGATTACTTCGGCCAAATCGCCTTTGAGCATAGTCGCAAAATCATCACGACTGGCGATGCGCAATGGACGTTCCGCATCGCTGATTCCAGCAAGCAAAGGGCCGCTCCCATTAAAAGCGCCATTCAAATACTGGTTTCCATTCGTCCCTCTCGCGATTGCGGAAATGATGTGATACGCGCCAAGAGAAGGCACAGTCGTGCCCGTAACAAGAGAATTGCCACTCCCGTTTCCACGGAAAAAACGCACCGGATTAGCCTTATTCAGATACAAGTCAAATGGCGCGGCTAAGTTACCTGCCGTCTTGGCTATAATACTGTTAAAATTGAGGTAATCTTCGAAGCGCACCACCGCATAAATCGTGAGATCGCCCCTTGTAATTAAACTGGAGGAGTGCGCGACATCCATAAAGTTGGTTATCCCATTGAATCGCACCACAGGTTTTCCGTTAATGGCATTGGGTATCAAGAACGGCATGGCAACCAGGTTCGACTGGGTGGCGTGATTGTTGTTGCCCGATCGGTCAGGCCATAAGCTTACCGTCCCATCTCCGTTCGCGGCGACCTCATCGGCTTTTAGCCAGAGCGCTAGTTCAGGTTCTATTGTGACAGTTATATTCGTGGGAATACTGATGAGATCGGCAGCGTCCCGGACATTTCGCGCAGTCAGCATATAAACCAGATTTGAGTTCAGACTAGAAGTTTGCAATACAACCCGGTTGGAAAATAAATCCATGGCCGCGCTCAAAATAGTTGCGGTAGTCGCCCCGCTGCTGATCGAATAATTAGCTACATTTGTCGCGCTTGAGGGCAAAACCGGTTCGGAAAAAAGAACCGTCACCCTGTCATTGGAAAAATTGCGGCTCGCGAAATTTATCGTTGGGCGAGCATTGGTATCAATAAAGCGAACTTCGCTTAACCCAACGCGGGCATCTCCCGCTTCAAAATAGTTGGAGACTACATTGATTCTCACATAACGGGCCGAAACGCCGCCCATGTCAATCACCTGAGCAAAATTAGTAAGAAGTCCCGGCGCACGAAGGAATGTTTGATTTACTAAATTCGTGGTGAAAATAAGATCCTCTCCCGCCACTGAAATATTCGCAGTTTGGATCCCACGTCGTGTCAGAGCGCCTGCTTCGTTATAATTCCAGACCTTCATTTTGCTGATAGTGTGGACATTGCCGAGATCAAAGGTCACAGATGCATTGGTGAAGGCGTTGGTCGTCGCGGGAGAAGTCAGCCACATGGCTCCTTGCGGAACGGTGGTATGCGCGTCACCAAACAAACCGCTGCCATTGACCAGATTGGTGGCGCGACGCTGGTCTGTTCCCGAAACAAATTCTGAGGAGACGGCGGAAATAGTGACCCCTTGAATTTCAGCGGCTTGGGTTCGGGCCAGCAAACTGAATAAAGTCACAGTCAAAAAAATTGATCGGCAATAATGAAAATTTGTTTTCATAAGAATGAGCGGAAGAATTTGTTTAGATTGAATTTTCCGCCTGTTTTGTTGTTGGTCAAGTTTTTATTTCTATTAATCTTCCAGAAAAAATAAAAGTTGGATCTAGACTCTCGTCTCGCGACGTCCGACATTTCTTTAATGCTGCAACTGGAAGAAGCCCGGAAAAAAATTCTCGAAAAAATACAACCGCTCGGTTCAGAAATTATTCCTCTGCCCACATCTTTTCAGCGCGTGTTGGCTGAAGAAATTATGGCGCCGGTGGATTTGCCGCCTTTCGATAATTCAGCGATGGATGGTTACGCTGTTCAGTCGAAAGATTTAATTTTGGCACGGGACGATTCTCCGATTTCCCTGCGACTCATCGGGAAGATTGCAGCCGGCGAATTTATTTCGTCACCTCTAAAAATTGGAACGTGCGTTCGCATTTTTACTGGTTCGCCTCTACCGCCCGGCGCGGACGCGGTGGTGATGCAGGAAGAAATTTCTTTGGAGTCAGCGCATCCAGAAAAAATCTTTTTTCATGAAAATGTCAGACCCGGAGAAAATATACGCCATCGGGGCGAGGATGTTAGAAAAAATTCTGTTCTGCTCCAAGCCGGCTGCAGATTAACCGCGGGGCGAATTACTTTACTGGCCGCCGCGGGAATCAAAACTGTTCGGGTGGGTTGTCAGCCCCTGGTCGGATTGCTGGCCACCGGGAGTGAATTACTCGAAGCTGGCCAACCGCTTTCGCCCGGAAAAATTTACGAAAGCAATCGGATTGGATTGGCGGTTCTCATCCGGCAAGTGGGTGCTATTCCGAAAATTTATCCGCTCGTCCCGGATGATTTTGCATCGACAAAAATCGCGCTGGAAAAAGCCTTTGCCGAATGCGATCTGGTCCTGACGAGCGGCGGGGTTTCTGTGGGCGAATTTGATTTTGTCAAAATCGCTTTTGAAAAATTTGGCGGCGCGTTATCGTTTTGGAAAATTGCCATGAAGCCCGGCAAACCATTTGTTTTTGGTCAATGGCGCGAGAAGTTTTTATTCGGCTTGCCCGGCAATCCGATTTCCGCGTTGGTTACTTTTCTTTTGCTGGGGCGCGCGGCGTTGCTGGCTTTGCAAGGTGCCAGCGAACTTCTATTGCCGTGCTCGGGGGGCTTTCTGGCCGAAGCGTTAATTAATAACGGCGAGCGTCCTCATTTTATGCGTGTAAAAATGGATCGCGAAGGGCAGGTGGTTTCGGCGGGAATTCAAGCCTCGCACATCTTAAGCGCGCTGGCCGGGGCCAATGGTTTAGTAGAAGTTCCGGCTCAAACAACTTTCCCCGTCGGAAAAAAAGTCGCGGTTCTACAATGGGAATAAAATTGAAGTCGCACCAAGTGACTAAAAGGGTTGATGGTGACCACCAGAAAAACCATAGCTTAAAAACTTCCTGGCCGTTTCAAAAGTTCGCCGGGGCGCGTTGGAAATGGGAGAATGGCCGGTTGTGCTTTGACGCGAGTCGGTTGTAAAGTTGGCAAGGAAGCGTCGGGGGAATCGCGTCGTCCCAAGGCGCGGCTATTCATGTCATCCAAAACGGAATGGTGCGGAACGCCGGTTAAGGGCGCAGGGCTGTTTTTAAACGGGTCAGAAAAAGACGAACGGCTATTTCTTTCTAAAAGGTCAGAGGGCGCCGCTACGACCGGATTGACCGGTTGCCGACTGGGATCGGCCAAGGAATTGATTGGATCTTTACGGGCTTCAAACAGTTGATTGAATTGATCGCGGCGTTCCTGAGCAATATCCTGGCGAAAATCGCTACTGCCCCGTTCATGGAGAAAACCGCCGACTCCATTGGCCGCAGCGGCCGCGGCGGCGGCGGCAGACAGTCGCGCCGGTTTGTCAAATTTGAATCCAGCTGGATCGGCTGGGGCCAACGAATCGGTTCGCCGTTTATTGCCGTCTTGTTTTTCGTCTTCGGTAGAATTTTCCGTGGTGGGCGGAGCATGTTTTTCGTTTTTTAAATAGCTGCCGATGACGCTCTTTGTTTCTTTGGGATCGGAATCATAATCTTTGACTTTAAAAGCATTTTCCACCGTTTTAGCGTGGTTTTCCGGAGTGGCAAAAAGCCAATTCTTTTTTTCATCGCGCGCTTGCTGCTCTTTTTTTGAAGGAGCGCCCGGTTGAGGTGAAGGCATGGGCGGAGCGCCGGGCATCATGCTGTCGGAAACGGAATCATTCCCTCGATTGACCGCACCGGGAAAACGTCGTACGGAATCTTGCTGCGGGGCTTGTGATTTTTCCGGTTTGGAAAATTCAATTTTTTCACCGGCAAACAGCGGAGGAATGATGCCCGTCACAGAAATAATTCCGGTGAAAACCAGGGGCTTGAATAATTTTAGAGGCGAAATAAACATTTAAGTTTTCTATTAATAAATCAATTCCACCAAAGGTCAATGAAAATAAATAAAAAATAAATAAAAATTTTCCTTGAATTTGCTTCCAGATTTTGGTTAAAAGTGAATATGAAAAAACTTCTCGGCTTATTAGCCTTTTTATTCTTGTTGAGCTTTCTCGCTCCCTCGGGTTGGGCAAAGGCTTATCCATTTGCCAATCCTGGCGTCATCACGATTGACGATTCCACGAGTCCTCCAACCAAGGCCAGCCAATATCCCTCTTTTATTTCCTTTAGTGGTATTCCGTCCAATGAGAAGATTGATAAAATCACAGTCACCCTCCGAAGTCTTTATCACTCGAAACCGAGCGACAT
>JALYXC010000474.1 GCA_030947315.1 Verrucomicrobiota bacterium
CCGGCGCCCTCCGCAAGCGCGCCTTCCACCAGGCCTTTAGTGTTTTTAGAAATAGTTTTTAAGGAAGTAACAGTGTTCATGGTGTGAGATTTTAAATTTTTAGTTTATCGATTTAAAGTTATTTAAATGCGCCACTCGTTTTTCCGCCGTGTTCAAGGTAAGCAATTAAATCCAGAATTTCTTCCTTGCTTAAAATATTCACCAGGCCTTCCGGCATCGGCGATACTTTGGATGGCTCGCGTTTTTCGAGGTTTGTTTTTTTAATCTCGGTTTTCGTTTGCGATACCGGCTCCGTCACGACCACGATTTTATCTTTGGTTTCTTCCAAAATTCGGCCGCTCACCATTTCTCCATCCTTCGTAAAAAAGCGCATGTTTTGATATTGTTCAGAAAGAACTTTCGACGGTTCAAGAATTGACTCCAAAATGTCGCGAGGCGAAAAGCGGCTGGAAATGGCCGTAATATCAGGGCCGATCGAGCCACCTTCATTTCCCATGCGATGACATTGCAGGCATTGCGCAGCGGCGAAAGCTTCTTTTCCCTTTTTTAAATTGCGGCCCCGCGAGACTTTGTCGAGGTCAGAAATCAGATCTTCCATTTTCCATTCCTTCACAAAATTACGAGGCGGCGCGGGCGGAGGAATTGTTTTGGCCGCCGCTGGTTTTCCGGTGATGAATGGCGCCAGTTCGCCGCGTTCATCGTCGGAAAGGGAAGCAATGGCGTCGCTGCGAAAATTGGAAATAAATTTTGGAAAACTCGCGCCATCGCCATATTCGCGTCCGGCCTCCGCAAACCACTTTAATGTTTCCTCTGGATGTTCCACGCCATTAATTCGATTGGTATAGTAACCGGCGCCGCCCGGATAAGTCGCCTCCCCGATTTTTGTTTCCGGATTTTTATTGAACCAACTGAAATAATGTTTGCGTTGTTCGAGTGTCCAGCCGGTTTTCAAAGTGCGCAAATGCAAAATATAAACGAGTTGTTCCTCTTGCGTTTTCGCGCGGTCGAGCAACTCTAAAGTTTTTGGCACAACATTTGTCGCCTGCAAATAAATGAGCAACTGGCAAAGCTCGCGATTTAATTTTTCGCTCTGCGCCGGATATTGTTTGTCCAGCTTTTCTATCGCTAGTTTCGCCAGTTCCGACTCTGGTTTTCCTTGGCGAATAAAACTCAGTTCAATCACCCGTAATTTTTCCAACTTTTGTTCTTCGCTCAAATTGTCGAACGGAAATTTTTTCAAAGCCATGAGCAAATCGCGCTGCGTTTCTTTTCCGCTGCAACGAGCCAATGCGAGCAGCGAAACCAAAGCCGCGTTTGTATTCGTTTCTGAAAGTGCTTTCCCTTTCCATTGCGCCACGTCCTGGCTTTCAATGGCAATGCGCGCGGCATAACGAATCCAACGATCCTCGCTGTTCAAATGCGGCCAGGCAAAATCAATTGCCGCCGGATTTTTTTTGCCGTGAAACGATTCGAGTTGGTGACGAAGTTCGCGTTGTTCCTCCGCGCGTTTTAAATCTTCTTTAATGGGTTGAAGTTCTCGCGATTTATTTTCGGGTCCAACAAAGGTAACACGATACAAACCGGATTGCGTGCCGCGGCCGCCCGTAATGAAATACATCGCGCCATCGTTGCCGAATTCCAGATCGGTCACATTAAGCGGTTTACCTTTGACAAAAAGTTCCGAGGTCGCGGTGTAGGTCGCGCCTTTGGGAGTGAGATGAATGGCAAAGATTCTTCCATACGACCAGTCCATGATGAACAGCGCATTTTTGTATTTTTCCGGAAACTTGCTCTCCGTTCCAAATTTTACGCCGGTCGGGGAACCGATGCCGATATTTAACGTAGCGGGAAGAGTGTCCGCATAATATTCCGGAAATTTTCCGGTGCCTTCGCGAAATCCATAATCGCCGCCCGACACAAGATGATTCACGCGAATGGGCCGATACCACGGCGTGCCCCAATCCCATTCCATATCGCTGTCGAAACCAAATAATTCGCCTTCGGGATTAAAAGCAAAATCGTAAGTGTTGCGCAAACCGGCGGCGAACAATTCGCAATTTTTTCCGTCCGCGTCCATGCGCCAAACACTTCCGCCGGGCGGCTGCACGCCATTGCCGAAACCGTTGCCGTCATTGGCGCGCGGCAATAATTGATCTTCCGCATAATTTTTGTGGGGCGAGTTGGGTGAAATATCCGCCGGAATTTTTACGAAGTTGCCGTTGATCACATAAATCTTTTTGTCCGGCCCCAAAAGCAGAGCGTGCGAACCGTGTTCGCCTTCGGCCCGTTCGATTTTGCGAATCAAATTTATGGAATCAAATTTATCGTCGCCATTCGTGTCGCGCAGACGGTAAATGCCGAGACCCTCCGGGCCGCTGCCATTAACGTAAAGACTGTCAAACGCATAAAGCATTCCCATGGATGAACCAACCGGCAGATCAATTTTTTCCAGGCCTGAAATTTTTCCCTCGGATAGAGTGATGCGCAAAAGATTATTTGTTCCTTGTTGCGGCGAAATAATTAAACGGCCTTTCGGGTCCGTCGTCATGCTGACCCACGAGCCTTCGCCCGGTTCGGCGGAGCGCAACAACTCGACTTTGAAAC
>JALYXC010000477.1 GCA_030947315.1 Verrucomicrobiota bacterium
ATTTCAAACCGGCCGCTATTGTCAAACAACTGAATCTTCTTCGCCCAATTTATTCGAAGACAACCAATTACGGTCACTTTGGAAAAATTGACGATCTAAATTCCATTACCTGGGAAAAAACCGACAAGGTCGCTGCGCTGAAAAAGGCAGTGAAATAATTCAGTCAACTCACAACTAAAAACTTTTAAATATTTTATGGCTACAATTACAAAACCAATTCTAAAAAAATCCGCGCCCGGCAAAGCTCGCATCTCTAATGACTACAAAGTTAAAGATATTTCGCTCGCCGAATATGGCCGCAAAGAAATCACTATTGCCGAAACCGAAATGCCGGGTCTCATGGCGCTCCGCCAGGAATACAAAGGCAAATATCCGCTCAAAGGCGCGAAGATTGCCGGTTGTTTGCACATGACCATTCAAACGGCGGTGCTGATTGAAACGCTCATCGAACTTGGCGCGGAAGTCCGCTGGTCCAGTTGCAACATTTTTTCCACGCAAGATCACGCGGCGGCGGCCATTGCGGCTCGCGGCATCGCGGTATTTGCCTGGAAAGGAATGAACGCGGAAGAATTTGATTGGTGCATCGAACAAACACTGCGGTGGCCAGATGGTTCCCAGCTTAACATGATTCTCGATGACGGCGGCGATCTTACCAACATGTGTCATGACGTTTCTCCCGAACTTCTCGCTGGCATTCACGGATTGTCCGAAGAAACAACCACCGGTGTTCATCGCCTCGCTCATCGCGTGAAAAAAGGAACCTTAAAAGTTCCTGCAATCAACGTGAATGATTCCTGCACGAAATCTAAATTCGACAATCTTTACGGCTGCCGCGAATCGTTTATTGACGCGGTCAAACGCGCGACGGATGTGATGATCGCGGGAAAAATTGTGGTGGTTTGCGGTTACGGCGATGTCGGCAAAGGTTGCGTGCAAGCAGCCAAAGGATTAGGCGGGCGCTGCGTCATCACGGAAATTGATCCTATCAATGCGCTCCAAGCTGCGATGGAAGGTTTCCAGGTAGTCACGATGGATGAAGCTTGTGAGTACGGCGATATTTTTGTCACGACTACCGGTAATATAGATGTCATTACTCGTGAGCATATGAACCGCATGAAAACCCAGGCGATCGTTTGCAACATTGGCCATTTCGATTCCGAGGTGCAGGTTGGCGCGCTTTACAATGATAAAAAATTGCAACGGATTGAAATCAAGCCGCAAGTAGATCAGTTCACCTGGCCGAGCGGAAAGGTTCTGACTATTCTGGCCGAGGGCCGACTCGTGAATCTAGGTTGCGCGACGGGCCATCCGAGTTTCGTGATGAGCGCCAGTTTCACTAATCAAACTATTGCGCAAATTGATCTCTGGCAAAACCGTAATGCGGGCAAATACAAAAAAGGCGAGCTTTACATTTTACCAAAAGAACTGGACGAAAAAGTAGCCCGACTTCACCTGGATAAACTCGGCGCCAAGTTGACCAAGCTTACTCCAAAACAATCCGAGTATCTAGGAATACCAATTGAAGGACCTTTTAAAGCGGAAAATTATCGCTATTGATTTTTAAATATTGAGACAGAAAGGCGAACGGAATTTCCGTTCGCCTTTTTTATTTACTTCGGAAAGACTTTCGGGGTGGAACAGTGCCTCCGGCCTGTTCAATTCGGCGTCGCGCCGAATTTTAGAGTGGGAACCCGAAACTCGCCACCAAGAGGAATAAAAAACTTCATCGTGTGGAGATAGAGGGAATTTTTCACAGAACCTTTCGGGCTTCTTCAACTATTCAACGCTGCAACCAGGCACGCCAGTTCCTCTTCTACTTGCGAAGGATCATGCAACGTTTGGCCGATTTCCCTTTTGACTAGTTCACGAAAGCGACGGCGCAGACGATGAATCGCAACTTTCACTGCGCCTTCATTCATGTTGAGTTGGCGCGCGACCTTAGCTTGGGAAAGACTTTCTGTATCTCCCGTCAGCCATGGTTTGAGTATTTCAAAATGATTAAATTTGTCGGCAGTTTTGTGTTCGTCTGCCAACGCCGCCAACGCTCGATCTAAAATTGTGAGCGCCCATTTTTTGTCGAACTCAGCTTCAGGATTCAGCGCGTTTTCATCGGCCAGTTGCAAACCGGCCGACGTATCTGTTCCCGGCTCAATGGATTCGTGCGATTGGCCGGACCCGCGTTTGGCGGCATTCGCGCGGTCGCGCATGTCCGCAAGAAAATGTTTCACCGCGCCGAGTAGAAACGAACGGAAACGCCCCTTGCTTTGCTCGACTGTGTTCAATCCGTGTCGCGCGAGAAGTCGCGCGAAAAATTCTTGCGTCAAATCCCGCGCCGCATCTTCGTCCCGGGCATTGTGACGAATGAATGCAAACACCGGCGAGTAATAAGCTGCGCACAAATCACTCAACGCGGCTTTTGCTTCCGGCGAATTTCCCCGCGCTTCGAGGACGCGCGTCCATTGCGTCGTGGCGAAGATGGAAGAATTTTTTGAAATGGAATTTTCGGAGATCAAATCATTTTGGTTTATCGCGGAGTCTATTCTGCCTGTTCATTTTTGGCCGTCGCCTCCGTCAGTGTCACAAACGCAATGTCCGAAGTGTCGGGGTCATTTGGATTGACTTGAACCGAAGGGTAAAGCACACGATAGCCCTTGCCATTGACCAAAAGTTCCGCTGGTTGATCGCGACCGAGCGTTATCGTGAGTATATTTTTTTCACGCATGTCTTCGATCTGCAAAGTGATTTGCTCATCATTACCATCCACCAGTTTCATTCGGCAAAAATCTTCTGTTTCTTCAGGAAGTCGAAGATGCGCGACGCCGCCCAAAGTGAGGTGCGCCATGACTGCCCAACCTCTCGGATTGAACTCAGATGGTTTCGGCAGAACGCCCCATGAAGTTTTATTTTCCATTCCCGTCTTTGGCACGAAACGCTGGCGTTTCGTGCCAGGGATTTGCGAGTTCGCGACCCCTTGCGCCAGCTTGTAACGAATCTTGACGCTGGGCGGCTTTTCAGTGAAGCCCGTAATTTGCAAAATACCTATGCCGCCTTCATGGGTTTTGAGCAAATAAACTTTGGGCAAAACGCCGGTGCCACTCATTCTTTTAGGCAACTCGCCCGTGCCAGCCTGAAGAATGCCTGCATTCTTAGCCACCCACTCGGCAGTCGCAGTGCGCCAAATTGATTCGTCTATCTGCATTGCTGCGGCCCCGTTCACGCAATAGAGACCGTTCAATTGTATAATTTTTGGCGGTGTGTTCAGAGTATCTGGATTCAAGATGGGAACCTGGAGGCTACCGATTGCATCCACACCGTTTTTTTCTAGAAACTCTTCGGTTCGTCGTTCGGAGTCTCTATCAAAATTTCTTGTCGGCTCGGACGTAGATATCGAGGCGAGCGATACAAATTTGCCTGAATCGAAATCAATCGCGGAGTTTGTGTTGGGCGACTCGAGATTCACCACCCGCTCGATCACTGGGCCGAAGACATATTTGTCTTTTTTGGCCTGCGGCGCTCGCCGCGCGGAATGTTCTTTAGCTCGCGCCGCGTCTTGCTTCAGGCTCGCGCTCAGTTCCGCATTGCCGCTCAAGCGCGTGAACATTTTGGATTGTCCCCAAGCCAACAAGATGCCAACGGCAAAAAAAATCAGCACATTCCGAAAATTTTTTCGTGAGAAGGAAAATAATTTGATTTTTTCAGCGACGAAACCCTGTTCTTTCGCCCATGTAGTTGAACAAATAAACCGCCGCTGCATGCGAAACATCGAAGGCAGACTTACTAGAAAAATTATGGCGATAATGGAGGCGACGATCCAACTTCCCGGTGGGGGAAAGGATTTTATAAGTAATAAGTTTCCAAACGTAACTGCTGATATCCAGACTCCCATCAAGAGTCCGTAGAAGGAAAATTCGTTTCGTTCGGCTTTTGTCATGTGCCCGATTTTCAGCACCTCTGCTGAAGCGAGCGGAGAAACTCCCCCCCAGTTTGCCGGTTTTTTTGAAGTCTGAATTTGGTCAGCGGGCGCGAATGTTTCCTCCGGAGTTTTTACTTCGCCTGCGCTTTGCGGCGGAGGTTCATTGTGCCAACGGGAAATTAAAATCGTAGCCCAACCGAACACCAGACCGAGGCTCATTCCTCCCAACGCTCCGAGCGTGATGTTCAATGGGTTATTGGGTTTAATTGGACGAGAAGGAGGTCCTGCCGCCTCAAGAATATCTATTTTGAGCGATTGGCTGCGCGAATAAGCCGCATAATGTTTAACGACGGCATTGGCAATCTCAGCGGCCTCTTGCGGATCTTCTCCATAGAAAGAAACTTCAATCAACGAGCTGTTTCTCGGCGATGAGGTCCTCAAATTATTCTTTAGTAAAGAGAGAGCTTCAAATTCGCTTAATTGTTTCGGTGAGCGGTACCGTTTTGTCCATCGTTCAGTTAGGTTGAGTTCCTCAATCACTTTTTTAAGAACCAGGTCCGACGAACTAATCGAGACTTCCGATCGAATAAACTCTGGCTTGTCCGTTTCTACCAGAATTCGAGCTTTCGCCATGTAGGTTTTCGGCAAATGAAACGTGACCAATGTCGTGCAAAAGAGGATGAGAAAAAAAACAAGAAATCCAACCATTACTCCGCGTCGCACAAACTTTTTTGGTTTAATGGATGAAGATGATTCTTCGATTACTGGAGGTCGCCGATTGGTGACAATCGTCTCCACCTGCGTTTTTACTTCGGCTGCGCTTTGGGTGCGGCGGTTTGGTTCTTTTTCCAAAGCGCGGAGGACGACGTCATCGGGGCGCGGATCGGCGGAAGATTTTTGCGAGGGCGGCGCGAAACGACCAAGCGGCAATTCGCCGGTGAGCATTTCGTAAAACACCACGCCGAGCGAATAAATGTCGGCGCGGTGATCGACTGCGCCGGGCGTTTTGATTTGCTCCGGCGCCATGTAATTCGGCGTGCCGAGAGTTTTATCCGCTTCAGTATAAACAGGATTCCCCTCTCCCGGCTTCGCCACCCTCTCCCCATCCGATGGGGAGAGGGACGGGGTGAGGGGCACGTCTATTCCAACCAATTTCGCGATTCCAAAATCGGCGATTTCACGCGGCCTTTCGTATCGAGCAAAATATTTTCCGGCTTGATGTCGCGATGCAGAATTCCTTCGTTGTGCGCGAATTGCAGCGCTTCGCAAATCTTGGGCACAACGGCGAGCGC